>DATKMG010000167.1:0-7602 GCA_035541995.1 Terriglobia bacterium | reverse complement strand
AACCCAGCGATTTCGGTTTGTTCCTTCTGCCTCGCATGTGGCCATCGCACGAGCTTACCGCCAGTATGCAAAACAGGAAGGTTTTTTCAGAAGCCTGCAGCAAAAACTGGAAGAGTGCCCGTCGCTCGAAAAGCTATTTGGCGCAGTACTGGTGATGGTGGGTTACCTTCATGATTCCGAAGCCGATTATGCCGGCGTCTTCCGAAAGCTTAAGCAAAGGGGGGTGGCGAAGGCTTATGTCTATCCTGTTGGTTATTTCAATCTCAATGGGGGCGATGAACTCTATCCCGGCTATAAGTGGATCAACCTGGATCGTAACACGCTTGGAGAGCTGGACCGCCTGGGTTACCTTTATGCTCCCTGGGTCTGGCTGAACGAGGTCTTGAAAGGCGGTCCTTTCTTTCAAGACTGGCTAACCTTGACTCGCTCTGACGGTTCCAAAAGTCCCAACTGGAAAATCGGAGAACTCCAATGGTATAGCAGTCACGAAGGCCGCGTCCTGGAGATCCTTAAGCAAGCGGCGACCGAGTTGCGTGGAAAGTTTACGGCCGCGCACTTTGATGTGCTCAATGCTGGAACCTGCCTTGAAAATTACGGTTCCTGGCCATATGATCGAAAGATGAATTCGCAATTTCGAAATGCGATGTTCGCCCAGTTCAGCCAGCACGACCGTGTCGTTGGAAGTGAGCAAAATAAGGATTGGGCGATTCCTTACAAACACTTTGGAACTGCCAAGCTGCCGGGACCTTACGGCGCACAGGCTCCCTTCTGGCCTGTGCCCTTATGGCAATTGGCCTTCCACGATGCGGTCATGACGACCTGGTGGGAGCACTCCACTTACAACGATCCGGATCTAGGGCACGATTTTAGCGGCAAGGAGATTCGACGGCGAATGCTGCTCGACATTTTGACCGGTGACTTACCCTCAGTCTGTCCGGTTGGGCGCATGTACGGCTGGAAGAAGCCCGGTAATCCCGATCGGGAGATTTTCGTGTACAAGTATCAATGGGACGATCCCGTCACATTGAGGGCGGTTGATGCTGCCGTGGAGGTATCCCGCTTCAATGCCGCGCATGCGACCGATGACCTGATCAACCACGAGTTCTTGTCCGAGGATGGGCAACAACAGCAAGCGGTCTATGCATCCGGCACTCAAGTTAGAATCCGCCTGCCAAATCCTGAGGAGCCGAGCGACTCGGGAGAATTGAAGATCCTCTGACTTGCAAAGGAAAGTCAGCAGGGAGACGGCGGGAGCAAATGGTAATGGGTCAATCAAAAGGGGGCACAAGGCAAAAAGAAAAGAGAAGCGGCCTCTTCGGAGTGCGGTGGCAAGCGGAGGATTGCGTCCTCCGCGCGACACCGCTTTAGCTTTAGTTCTAGCTTTAAGAACCAGAATGACACGGAGGAGATCACGAAGGTTCGGCATGCAGCCAAAGCGCCGTCGCGCATGGGACCACTGTCCCTCGCTCTGCCGGCGCACTCCAAACTCCCTTCTTTCTCATCCCTTGATTGAGCCCGTTCAGCTAATGGTCCCTGACACTTCTTCGCCACGCCAAGGTTATTAATGCCAGGTGGCAGAATCGTCATGGGGTATCACGGGGACAAAAGATTTAACCAAGGACGCGGAGACTGATCGGTCAAGGCTCGAAATACAAATAAAATCAGGGCTATTTCTTCTTCTCCGTCATTTCCTAGAAGATCTTGAGTTCCTTTTCTGCCTGATCCTTCTTGCCAAGCAGGTTGAGAGCTCTTGATTTGAGGTAATGGAATTCGTCATTCCCGCTACCCAGTTCCTCCGCCTTCTCCGCGAGATGAAGGGCTTCTGCAGCCTGGGAACGATTGAGATAGATTTTCATCAACCCTAGGTACGCGCCGAGATGCTGGGGGTTGTATTGGAGAGTCTTTTCGAAATAGTTTTTGGCCAGTCCGGAGTCATTGCCATAACTCAGATAATAGGCCCCTAAAGAATAATTGGCGTCGGGATTGTTAGGACTGATCCTTAACTCCCGTCGGAATGATTCGGCAGCCTTCTCGTAATTGTGAAGTTCGCTTTGAAGCACTCCCAAGCGATAGTTCACCTCCGGGAGGTCCGGTGCAAGGGCAATCGCTTTCTCGTATTCCGCCACTGCCTCAGCAACCTTGGAGCGAAAACGTAGGGCATCGGCCAGGATGGCATGGTACTGTGCCTCAATAGAAGGATCATTGGGCAATTGACGTCTTACTTTTTCACCCTCCTCGCCTTCACCGTTCAGCTGAAGGGCAACAGCCAGGGTCAGATGCAGTACCTGGTCATCGGGCTGTGCCTGCGCTAGCTTCCTGTAGAATAGAACGGCCTGACCATACTTTCCCAAAACGAAATTGGAAACGGCCAGCGCAGTCAGGGCACGTCGATCACGCTCGTCCAGGTTTGGAATGGCACCTAATTGTTCCAGGACCTTCTCGAATTGTTGCTGCTCAAGATACATCATGGCCAGGTTTGTCCGGATGTCCGGATTATCCGGATCGTACTTGAGCGCCTCTTCCAGAGTCTCGATCGCTTTTTGAGAATCATGATTCTCGTAATAAAAGACACCAAGCGAGTTGAGGCCTTTGGAAACAGCTCGTCGAAGATCCTGTTCCTTCGTCGTCTGGGTGAGAGGAGTGGAGGCCTGCTGTGCAAAGAAACTCTCCTGGGATGCAAGAACCAACCAGCAGGGTAGAAAAAAACAAGTCCACGTCCGTGATGAGAGTAACGGACAAGTCAAACGAGACAGGTTTGGAGTGCGCGAGCTACAGCGGCGACTGCGACAATTGCGCCGGCGTTCTCGCTCCGGCCGGCCAGCCGGACGGACTGCTGGAAGCGAGGCTTCCAGCAATCGAAAGCGGCAGCAAGCTGCCGAACTCCAAAGACTTTTTCGCTGCAACTGGCCTTTTATTGGAAGGTAGTCAATCAGTTTGTGGGTCACGGTCGTAATTGCTTAGAAAATGCAACGCGTCCTTGAGGCTTCATTTTGAATTCTCCACATTTGACTCGGCTTGCCCCTGCAGTGCGTCGGCTCGATCCATCGCCTGTTTCGCCGCCGTTAGGTCTCCTTTGTCCTTTAAGGCCATGCCCAGTGCACGCTGCACCTGAGCGTTATCAGGCGCAACTTTGGCCGCTTCCCCAAATGCTCGAACAGCCTCTTCGATCCGGTTGACCGAGCGAAGGGCAAGTCCCAAATTGAAAAGGGCTTCCAGATACCGAGGATTAAGCTCCGTAGCTACGCGAAAGTGGTCTATTGCCTTACTTTCCTGGTTATTCCTGGAAAAGATGAGTCCAAGATTATTATGGGCCTCTGGAAAGTAGGGGTCCAGTTCTAAAGCTTTTTCGAATTCTCGTTGAGCGAGATCAATTCGGCCAGCCTGTAAGAGGACTGTCCCCAGATTGTGATGTGCCCTCGGGCTGGACGGATCCATTTTTATGGCCTGATTGAGTCTCTCTATCCCCTGATCCAGATGTCCCGCAGCAGCCAGGGCGACCCCCAGGTACATCCAGGCCTGCATCGATCCTTTGTCGAGTTCCAGAGCTGCGCCGAACTTCGTGATCGCCTCCTCGAATTTCCCCTGATTCATGGCAGAGGTTCCTTGCTTGACTGATGTCTCAACAGCCTCCTGCACTTTCTGCAATTGTCGAATTCGCTCTGCCTTCTGAAGTTCCTTTTCACCCTCTTCTTGTTCACCCTGGCGAATCAATATTCGGCCCAAGGTGGAGTGGCTGTTCCAATCTGTTTCATCGCGCTTGAGCATCTGCTGACACTGGACAATGGCTTCATCCGACCTGCCCTCCGATAACAGCAAAGACACGAATTGCCTTCTGAATTCAACTGAGTCGGGCTCCAAATCAATCGCCTTTTGCATAGCCTTGATCGACCCTTGCCGGTCTTGGCTATTCTTAAGCAGGAGGGCCAGATTGAAATGAGCCCGAGCGTTTTTCGGATCAGTCTTCAGGGCCTTCTCAAGCATTCTTCTTGCTGCCGCGCTATCTCGATCTCCTACATCGGAGGCCAGATTGACAAGCGAGCCCACATCAGTGGGATCTATCTTGAGTGCCTTTCGGTATTCCGGTATGCCCAGGCGTTGTCCAGGACTGGCACGGTCAAGTGTCGCAGCCAGGTTGTAGTGGGCCCGGACGGAATTTGGAGCCAGCTCTACGGCTCGCTTTAAGACCCTGATCGCTTGATCCCATTCCTTCAGTTCCCCCCAGGTGATCCCCAATTCGACCAGAATCGCAGGATTGTCAGGTTCATACTTAAGCGCTCGATTCAACTCTAGCATCGCACCGCGCCACTCGGACCGTTCGCTTAGCCCAATAGCCGCTTCGTAGTGTGCCTTAGCTTCAAGTGAACTGAACTGGCCGGATTGGGCAAGAGAGGGAACCCGCAGGAGAGGGACCCCAAATCCCAACATGGCCGACATAATTGCCGTTGAACATCTTTTCGATAAGATTCCCATAAAGTCAAATCAGATGAGAGGATAACTCGATGCGACGGTTCCCCTAAGCGGCTTCTCTGTCACATGCCTCAAGCCTGGGCCCACGCGACTGTCAGCGTCCTCACAAGCATTTTATCCCAGCACAAAAGGAATCCGTCCCTTTTCTTTTACTCCGCTCTGGGCCAATTCAAAGCGCCATGGGCCAAACAGAGGCCGGGACCGCCGAGCCCTGGCTCGGCAAGGGCCGACGGGGGTGTCGGCGATCCCAAGTGGGCCTTGGGCTGGGATTGTATCGCCCAAACCAGGCACCCAGGCGTGTGATATTCCTAGGCGGTTCCTGAGAGAGTCGGTCTCTCTCTTGTCGGGTTAGGTCACCTCAAAGGAACTGGTCCACTATTGGGACAGAACCGGGGGTAGATTCGAATTACTCTTGCAAATATGAATTAACAATGGCTAAAGTGAGGCAATCGGAGCGTTCTCTACGCATTAGGGACTTAAACAGCCATGCTGACGATTGATGCCATTCACACAGAACGTATTCTGTTGCCGATCCGCCCTGAATGGGTCATCACTGGAGGAGCCGGAACCCATAATCGTTCCCCGTTTCTGATAGTACGGGTAAGGACTGAAGGGATCGAAGGAATTGGCGAGGTGAGCGGCACCCATCTATGGAGCGGCGAGGGATTTGAAACAGCCGAAGCAGCTGTCCGGAATGTCCTCGCACCATTGCTTATAGGCAGGGAGCTCAATCCAAATGTCGTGCGCGGTGTCATGGACAACGCTCTCGCTGGTTTTCCATTTACCAAAGCCGGGATCGACATGGCCTGCTGGGATGCGCTGGCGAAGTCCTGTGGAGTGTCTGTGGGCACCTTGTTGGGCGGGTCGGTGCGAAATTCGATCCGGTCGAAATTTTCCATTTCCGGAGTTGCTCCCCATGATGCCGCAACGATTGCGAAACAGGCCTGGGAAGCCGGGTTCCGTAAATTCAAAGTGAAGGTGGGAACAGGCTTGTCCCATGACTTGGACCGGGTGGCAACCGTGCGAGAGAGTCTCGGAGACGAGGTATCTCTGGGAGTCGATGCCAACGGAGGGTGGTCTCTGGGTGAGGCACGAAGAGCCCTGCCCTTCCTAGAACATATGGGAATTGCGGCGATTGAGCAACCTCTCCACAAGGCCAACCTGCACGAGACGGCACAATTGCGTGCGCACTCGAAGATCCCGATTTTGCTAGATGAGAGTGTATGGAATGCCCGGGACGTGGCCATGGTGGCACGCTTGGGTGCAGCCGATGCGGTCAACATTTATGTTGGAAAAGCCGGGGGAATTCTGGGAGCCTTGGAAGCGATTCAAGTGGCGGAAGCATTGGGTGTTGGGGCCACACTTGGTTCCAACCAGGAAATGGGAATCGGCCATGCCGCCATCCTCCAAGTGCTTAGTGTATCAAATGGCCTGGATCTCGAGATGTATCCCCCGGATGCGGCTGGACCCATGTACTACACGGCTGATTTGGTGGAGCCGGCCTTTAGCATCAAGGAGGGGGAAGTCTCAGTGCCAACGGGGCCAGGCCTCGGAGTCAGCATCAATGAAGAGGTTCTGAGGCGGTTTCGGGTTGGATAGTCCTAATCCAGCAAGCGGGATGAGTGCATGGAAAGATGGGATTTCGCTAGCTGACTTTTGTTACGCTTCCAGAGTCAACGATGAGCCACACATATGAAGAAACTGGGGGAGTTAACCGGGTCGTCACGAAAGAGGAAGGAGAAGTGGAATCTTTGGAGTGCGGGGGCAAGCGCAGCGCGACACCGCTTTGTTTTTTGCAGCAGTCTTGAAAATATAAATGACACGGACCGGAGCATGGTGGCTTTCCTGGAAGCGAAAGCGCCGTCGACGCTTCGCTCTGCCGGCGCAGTCCATACTCTCACCTTGCCTCCCCGTTTAACTAACCCACTATGAAACAATGAGGATTTCGGTTGCTGACTTCTGTCCCGCTATCCGACTCAACAGGGAGGCCCATGGGATATTTTCTGGTCTTTTGGAGTCTGTTTAGTTACGGCTTGCTTGGTGCATGCCACAAGCTGGCAGAGCGAAAGCATTGCCGCCCAGAACCGCTCTCGGGGGTACTTTTTTTCTCGGGCTTCCTGGGCATGAACGTTTTTGTGCTCCTGGGAAAAGGTTATGCTGTCCCAGTCAAGGTTTTGTGTTTGGCTTTCGTCTGTGGATCGATTGCCCTTTGTGCAATTTGGGCCTTTCAGGAGGGCCTCAAGCATGGAAAGATCGCCACCAGTTGGCTGATCATCAACTTCTCTGCCGCCATTCCAACCGTCGGCTCCATCCTCATTTACCACGAGCCGGTCAATCTGAAAAAAATAGGAGTCCTCGGGCTGATTGTTATCGCCATAATCCTGGTTTGGCTGGATCGTCTGGAAGACTTGCGCCGGCTAGACCAGAAGAAGGCAGATTCCTCGATGCTTCCTATTGACATAGTTACGCAGGAATCCGGGAAGGAAGGGTAACCTCATGTGGCTCCTGCTCATGCTCCTCGCCTTCCTGTTCAATGGTTGCGGGGTTTTTGGTCTGCGCGTGTTGGCGGGAATGGGCCTGGCTGGCGTAGTCACTCCTCAGTACATCATGTATTATTACCTGGGTGGATTTTTATTCATGACCCTCCGGTTGCTTGCCAAAAAAACCTGGCCAAATCGAACTGAGATCGGCATGGGCAGCCTGATGGCGTTGTGCAGTATTTCCGGGACCACTTCTCTAGGGTATGCGCTCAATACTTACAATATCCCTGGAAATATCGCCTTTCCAATCGCCAACGGGGGAAGCCTGTTTGTAGTTGTGACAGCCGGCGTATTGCTCTTTCGCGAACGGTTGGGCTGGTACGGGATCTCCGGTTGTGTGCTGGGCACGCTGGCGATTGTGTTGTTAAGTGTGGCGTAGTCGTTCCGGGTTCTATGCGGCATTTACTAACCACCTCGTTGTTGCTCACCGCGTGTATGTTCCAGTCCTCCACAGGCATTCTGCGGAGGACAGATTTCCTTGCCTCGACTGCCAGCGTTGGTGACCCGCAATCCGAACTTCAACCCGTGCTTTCTGGAGCCATCGCGAAATTGTGGAGAGGAGGAAAAGCTGAGAATTTGCCCGCAGCCGTCCATG
>DATKMG010000166.1:0-6392 GCA_035541995.1 Terriglobia bacterium | reverse complement strand
TTGATGTGTCTGACCCCATCCCCGAAATGTCCGTTTTAGCTTTCGAACCCCGGATTCATCCAGCAGGTTCCATTGATTCCCTTTACTCCTGAGGCATTCATCGATCTGTGCTAATCTGCGAAATCTGTGGAGAAGCTATTTCATGGCGAAGAATACTGCCCGGTCATTCCTGACGTACTGAGGATTGAGACCCGGCTTGGCAGCTGCCTGCAATACGTGCGAGAATCCAGCAGCAAAGAGCATTTGCCGGACGGCGGAGGCATTCGGAATCAAGCTAAGTGAGCCCAGCGCGGCAAGGTTGTTCTGGTCCATATCGGTCTCCTGATTCAACGCCAGGACGCCGTCGAGTTCAAGCGTGACCGAGGTTTGTCCCCACCCGCTTGAAACGGGGGTGTTCTGACGGGTCAATTGAGTTTCAATGACGGAAAGCCTCCGGGTAATCTTCGAAAGCAGCCGCAGGGCTCCCATCGGATTTTCGATATGATAGAGGATCCCAAGGAACAACGTGAGATCGAATTTTCCTTCAGGGTCCCGGTTGGAAAAGAAGTCATCCACTTCAAACACCAGCCGGTTTGAGTCGTAACCATAGAGATTTTGGACCCAACGCGCGCGTCTGATATTCGTCTCACGGATGTCAATACCCCGAACCGTTGCACCGCGTTGGTAGAGCAAATGAGAGAAATACCCCTCATTGCAGGCAATATCCAAGCAGGATTTCTCTCCCAAGCCCCCCGGGAAAAAGCAATCAACTATGGGCAGAATCAATTGTTCCCGGGTGGAATGGATGGAACGGAGTTCTTCTGTGAGGAGTGGTGTTTTGACGCCATCCCCCAAGTCAAATTCATACATCCAGCCGGGTTCTTGATTAGCCACTTTCAACTTTTCTTCCGGGGTCATGAGGTACCTTTCAGAAATCAGGAGGACGTCTACTTTAACGAGGAAGGCTACGGCTGGTTATTATACACTTGTTTGGCGCACTAATGGCCTGGAGATCAATTGCTTCTCTGGATTGATAACCTTGGTGAAGCTTAGATTTCTGCGTTAGATTTTGCAATGGACACTCAGCCAAGAACAGACAGGCAGGTCCCAAATGGCGACTGTCGACGTGGAACCGTTTTGTTTCTGACGTCTTCTTATCCTAAGGATGTCACGGAACCTTCGGGGATTTTCCTCCACCACCTCAACAAAGAACTGGCCGCACTGGGATGGGCCATCGTGGTCGTTGCTCCTGGCTTCCCGGGTGGCAGGTCTGACGAGACGTTGGACGGAGTCAAGGTGGCGAGGTTTACCTACTTTATTCCAGCCTGGGAGAAACTCTGCTATGGTAGCGGGATCATCCCAAATCTCAAACAGTCACCCTGGCTCTGGATTGAAGTTCCGTTTTATTTCGTCAGCATGATCTGGAGGTGCTACCGTCTGTTGCAGCGCCACCGCGTGGATGTCATATGTGCTCATTGGATTCTTCCGCAAGGAGTAGTGGGAGCTGTAATCAGGGGGTTCCATAAAGCGCCTTTAATGGTCACGGCACACGGGAGCGACATGTTCAGGTTCGATGGGCGATTGGGAAATGCATTGAAAAGGTTCGTCTTGAGACGGGTAGATTCCTGCAGTGCAAACAGCCAATACACCAGCCGACAAGTCAATCTGCTTTCGCCTCAATTAAACGTTGAAATAATCCCCATGGGAGTAGATCCCGTCAGTTTTAGTACGGAGAAGAAGGTAACCGTCCGTAAAACCTTGGGAATTGACGGGGAATTTTTGCTGTTTGTTGGTCGATTGGTCCCGGAGAAAGGCCCTCTGTATCTATTGAAGGCTTTGCCTCTTGTCCTGGAAAGGTTCCCTCGCGCTCAGCTGGTACTAGCGGGAGGTGGGACCCAAAGACAGGAATTGGAGCGTCTGGCAGAAGATCTAAGCATCACTCATGCCGTCCGATTCTTGGGGAGGATTCCTCACCGAGAACTGGCCTGCTATTACTCGGCCGCAGATGTCTTCGTGGGGCCCTCTCTGGTTGAGGGTCTCGGGATCGTGTTTCTCGAAGCTGCGGCCTCGGGATTACCCATTGTCGGGAGCCGCGTGGGTGGAGTCACGGACATTCTGATCGACGGCATCACTGGAATCGAAGTTGAACCAGCCAATTCCAGGCAGTTGGCTGAGGCGATTATTCACCTACTCGACAATTCTGAATTGCGGAGAACTCTGGCGAACACTGCGCGGCAACATGTGGAACAGCATTTTACTTGGAGACAAGTGGCTCTGTGCTATGACCGCCTGCTCCGTGAGACGATACAGAGGAAGACAGATCAATTGTGAAGATCTTATGCCCCATCATTGGGGGATCGGGAGTTGAGATTTACTATCAGCGGCTGTCCGCGGGCTTGGCGGGCACGAAAATTGAAATGGAGTTCGTCAGATTTTCTCCCCGATGGGAGTACATGCCATGGCTGCTCAATTGGCCGGGACGGTGGCACCTTCCAAGGAATTCTCAAGCCGATGTGCTTCACACGAATGTAGAATACGGCAATCATTTCCGATGGAAGCCTATTCCTTGGGTCGTCACCTTACATCACTGTTCAATTGACCACGAGTCCGCAACCTTCCTTTCCACTTTCTCTCAAATCCATCATCAGCTCTTTTTGAAGCCGTCAGTCGGGAGATCCATACTCAGTGCGGATCGAGCAGTTGCCGTCAGTGGCTACACCAGGAAGGTCTTGAACCTATTTTTCCAAAAGGAACTCCCGATTCGGATCATTTACAACGGGATTGACCCAGAGATCTTTGCGCCTCGAGAATTCGCTGCATCAAGAGAGAGAAGCCGCATAGTTCTCTTTTTCTCAGGGAATCCATCTCTCCGAAAGGGGGTCGATCTTCTAGCCCCCATCATGCTGCGTCTTGGAGGCGATTTCGAGTTGCGCTACACGACTGGTCTGCGGCCAATCACTCTTGGAAAAGGACTCTCGCCCAATATGAAGTGTTTGGGCAAGCTCTCGGAACCTGATTTGGTGGCGGAAATCAACAACGCAGACATTATACTTCAACCCTCCCGAAGAGAGGGATTCGGATACTCCATCCTGGAAGGAATGGCGTGTGGCAAGCCAGTCGTCTCCACTCAGTGTTCTTCGATTCCGGAACTGGTAGAGCATGGCCAGGGAGGATATCTCTGCGAGGTCGGATCAGTGGATCAGTTCGTCAATGCAATCCGGACTCTCGCGCAATCTGAGGATAGACGAAGGCAGATGGGAGATTTTAACCGACAGCGTGTGCTTGAACGGTTCAGCCTGAAACAAATGGCTCACCAGTATGCGGGGCTATACCGGGAACTGGTTGGAGAAAGTCATGCAAATCGGAGTTGACGCACGTTCGCTGTTGCCGATGAGAACCGGCATCGGAACCTATCTGGTAGAAATCCTGCAACACCTTTCTCCGACCGATACTAGAGGATGCTTTCGGCTCTTTTCGCATCGTCCGGTTGACATTCCCGCCGTGCCCCTGGTCAAAACCCACATCCATCCAGCCCGTTGGGGACTCGCCTGGTACCTGTTCCAATCGTGGCGATCGATAAACTCTGTGGAGCTTGATCTCTTTTGGGGCGTCCAAGGGCTCATGCCTTTTGGTCTTCGGAGGCAACTGCCCGTAGTCGTTACTATCCCTGACTGCGTTCATCGAATGGGAGTTGGTTACGCTCCATCTGCACTTTACAACTATTTGCACCGACTGCTCCTGCCGGTCTCAGTACGTCGAGCCCAGAAAATCCTGACTATCTCCCGGTTCGTGGCCGGTGAGATCCACCAGTACTATGATGTACCCTTAAACCAAATTGAGGTTATTTCACCGGGAGTCAGTGACCACTTTTTCCGAAGCAACATCCGAGAAGAAAAGACACAAGCGGTCCTCGAAAAGTACCGAATCCTGCGACCCTTCATTATGGCTGTGGGGACTCTGGAACCCAGGAAGAATCTTAGGACACTGCTGCAAGCTTTCGCGATTTTGCCATTGGATCTTCGAGGCGTCTACCATTTGGTTCTGGCGGGGAAGATGGGTTGGCATTCTGAGTCCCTCGAGATTGATCTCCGTTCCCATCCTCTTTGCAGCCGCATCATCAGAACGGGATATATCTCAGCCCATGATTTACCTCACCTCTATGCGGGAGCTGATATGCTTGTGTTTCCCTCCCTTTATGAAGGGTTCGGATTTCCAGCCCTGGAGGCGATGGCTGCCGGCTGCCCAGTTATTGCCTCCAGCACATCCGGCTTAGGGGAATTGGTTGGATCGGCGGGAATACTGGTCGATCCGTACGGCCCTGTCCTGGAATGGGCTCGGGCCATTGAGAAAGTCGCAAGATCTTCGAGTCTTAGGGATGAATTAATAAAGAAGGGCATATCCCGAACGAGGGAGTACAGATGGAGCGTGTGTGCCAGAACCACTGTTGACCTCCTATATCATATTGCTGGAGGTGGAAATTCTTGACAAAGCATCCCGGTTATCTTTGATTTGAGAGAAACCTCCATGAGTTCGCGACGATCCATGCTGCACAATTTCCGTCTAACCAGGAGGTAACATCACTGCCTCGATATGCGACTCCTGTAAGACCATTGCCATTTGGCCGTGCGATGTTCCTTCTTTCCCTTTGCTTCAGGAGCAAAAATGTGGGTTGTGCAGGCAGTCGTCAAGCGGCATCAAGACTGAGGAAGCCAAGGGCTCGACTCCACCGGTCTTGAAGTTGCGTTGATATAAGGAATCGCAATGCTAATCTTTCTTTTCGGCTTTTGGAGTACTGGTAGGGGTTTCCTTCGAGGGTTCCGTAGACGACTCCCCTTTCTCGCCTGTTTTGGAATCCGATCGAGGCTGGCTCTTCTTTGCGTAGTCAGTCACATACCAGCCTGATCCTTTAAACTGGAAGGAAGTCTGGGAAATAAGTTTCGTTAACTTTCCCTTGCAGGAGCTACATGTCCTGAGGGGTTCATCGGAGAATTTCTGAATCACTTCGAAGTGGTGGCCGCATTTTTCACATCGATATTCGTAAATCGGCATCCTTAACATCCTCCTGCGTTGTGCTCCGACTACAACGCGGAATCTAAAGACTAGATTTTATCACGTCTTGACTCCACACTCAAGCGCGAGAGTGTTCTTGACACGAATTCAGTTGGTGGCTACCATGGCGAGTTAGAGAGGCTACTTAACGGACGGGGAAATGGCGTCATTAGATCACTTTGGACCTGGCGAACTGAACGTAATCCGGACGCAGCTTTCCGATGCCGAGTCGCTGGTGAGCCACTACTATTGCATCCCGGGACGAGAGTGGCCCATGTATCCCTACGAAATCAAGACGTTGAGTGAACTGGGTGAAACAGAAATCGACTTAAACGCCCTGGCGATGGTGGCCAAGTATGAGTATGCACTGAAAAAGACTCGCGGTCAGCCTCGCTACCAAGAAGTCTATGGGATCTGCCTCCAGGACCACAATATCCTGGCTGCTACCCGCCGGGCCTGCAATCCCGTGACCTTGGACGCTCTCATGCTGTACATTTTAACCCATGAACTGGTCCACGTTTTCCGCTTTGCCAGTTCACTTCAGCCATACCTCATTGAGGAGGAGTTTCGAGAACAAGAGGAAAGTCGAGTCCACCGGATAACCAATCATATCCTGCGGGAGAGGCAGGAGAACAGTCTCCAACAGGTCCTGGACGTTTTTGAGGACTATCCTTTTGGCGCTCTGGAGAGGTAACGCAGGGGGTTTACCGCGTTGCCGTTGAGCCGAACTTCGTAATGGAGATGAGGCCCGCTGGCCCTTCCTGTCTTCCCAACCAGCCCAATGAGTTGACCCTTTTTCACTCGCTGGCCCAATGTCACCCTGAAACCTAACAGGTGGGCATAACGCGTGGTGAGTCCGGACCCATGATCAATGATAATCAAGTTGCCGTAATCCGGTCTGCTATCCAGCAAAATCACCGCTCCGTCAGCCGAAGCCACCACCGGATGCCCGAGCGGGGCTGAAATATCAATCCCGCAGTGGTACTCCGCTTCCCCGAGTTCAGACACGTCGTCCCGCCAACCAAATCGGTCCCAGAGCAGTCCCAATGACGGCCAGATGCTGGGAGTTTGTGCACGCCGGTTGGTTTGGTCACCATAAGACCGCTCAATCTTAAAGAACTGTCCCTCCAAACCCTTCGCATCGGTTTCCAATCGATGTAGTTCAGGAAGGAGGACGGTCACAACTCCGTCGGGGCCATCCGTGGGATCGTTCACGGGAAAAGCAACTGAGCTGATGTCTACCGATGAGCCGGAGTCCAGATTATTCTTGATACCCACTGCGACACTGAGTTTCCTCGCCAAAAACTCCAGGGACCAGATTTTTTCGCCGAGCTGGTTGGTGGAAGCGTGATACATCTTGTTTT
>DATKMG010000165.1:0-10818 GCA_035541995.1 Terriglobia bacterium | reverse complement strand
TCCTGATGGCCAGGTGGCTTGGCTGGATTTTGGCTATTGGGAAATTCTCGGGCTTATCGGGCAGTCTTACCTCGCTGCTTGCATATTGTATATTCCCTTCAGAAAGATCCGCTGGTCGCCGGTTTTCTGGCTGATGGTTCTGACCGCCTTGAATGTACTCACCAGGTTGCCCGGCCTGCGCAGCCATGATTTGCCGTTCGGTCTCTGGCCCTTCGGGAGTGGCGACCTCGCATCAATAATCATGGCCGGAGTCGTGGCATCCTTGATCTTTCTCGACAAAGCATTCGCCAGAACCTTCAAGGAAAAAGCCATTTGGGGGCTGGGTTATGCTGCAGCCCTCTTTGTGGCTGGATACTGGTTTCGGCCTTTGGGGCTTTCAAAGAATGAGGGCACACCCACATGGTGTCTTTACTGTGCAGGTGCCGGTGTATTGATCATGCTGGCGCTCTATTGGGTCGCTGATGTCAAGCGCCAGACCAGATGGGCAATCTTTGTCAAGCCGGCTGGTTCGAACACGCTCTTGACTTACCTGCTACCGTACATTTTCTACTCGGCGCTGGGAGGTTTTCTGTATTACTGGGTAGTCCGCGCCGGGATGAATCAAGGCCTGCCTGGCTTGGTGAAATCACTCTTGTTTACCGGGATCATTCTGGCCTGGTCGGGTCTGATGACCAGGCTGAAATTCCGGTTACAGCTGTAGCTGGGGGAGATGCTCGTTTGGGTGGTGCCCAACAGAGAACAATCCCTTCCCTCCCTTTAAAGACCTTTAAAGGGGGAATCGGGACTGTTTTCATCCGATGTGGTGACCTGAGAAGGTCACGCGGCACTCTCTTGAGAATACCTCTTAAATGTGGGAGCCGCTCTCCGAGCGGCGATCATCCGTTTTCATGCCACGTGGTGACCCCCACGGGCCATGGGAGGCTTTCAGGAAATGCGAGATTTAGTAGCCACGCCGACCGCGCCTTTTGCGGGAAGCGTGGTCTTTTCGAACCACCAAAAAGCCCACGGCTCACGGCGGCTGCCGTCGCCACAGCGCTTGCCTTGGTTACCGATGCCATTTTCAATACTCTTTGGGTGGAACTAGCTCTTGATACTTCGGGAAGCGGAATCCCAAAACACCGGCTTCTGCCGGAAGTACGATTCGTTGGCCATGTGGCAAGCGATCGCAGCATGGTTCCCGAAGACTGCATCCTCCACCACCGGTTTGCGCGTTTTCACCGACTGGAAGAAATTCCACAGGTGTGGCTTGACGTCGTCCCAGTCGTTTCCGCGATAGAGTACACTCTCCATGAGGGGTTCCTGGCCGGGTTTCGGGTCATGCTCTGCGTGCCACTGCTTCATATATTCTTCGCGCATCTTGCTCGGGAACCCGGTCGTGTAATAGCTGGGCGCCGTATCCACTCCCTGTTGGGGCAAGTAGTGCAGATCAAACTCGGCAGCATCCAGGATACCTTTCGGGCCCATAAAGCGCGCCAGTTCGGGGGTTTCCGTGCCCAGGCCCAGGCGGATGTACACCGGGATGCCGTGATAGTCGAACAGAACGACATGCAAGTCCGGCATATTCCGGCCATCCTTCCAACGAAAGATACCGCCCAATGCCGAAGCCGACCGGGGAGGTTCATTCCAACCCAGAGTTACCAACATGCCGCTGACCAAGTGAACCATCAGGTCGCCACCCACACCAGTCCCGTATTCCTTCCAGCAGCGCCAGCGCGCGAAGCGGTACTTATCGAAAGGAATTTTCGGCGCGTCATTCAGCCAGGTATCCCAGTCCAAGGTCTCGGGGGAAAGGTCGGTGGGTGGCGGGTACTCCCAGGCACCGGTAGGGTCGTTGCGCCCCAAAGATAGCTCGACCATCTCCACGTCGCCGATGGCACCGTTGTGGTAAAGCTCCCGAGCTTTGGCGCAGAGCACTGAACTGACGCGTTGTGAGCCAATCTGGACGATGCGATTGTTCTTCTGGGCCGCCTCCACCATCTCGAACCCTTCCGCGGCGGTGTGTGACATGGGCTTTTCACAATAAATGTCCTTACCTGCGTTGCACGCGTCTACCACCACTCCCTTGTGCCAGTGGTCTGGAACTGCAGCCACGATACAGTCGATGTCTTTGCGGTCAAGCAACTCCCGATAGCGGCGCGTGGTTGGCAGGCTAGGGTTATTAGTGATTTCCTTGGCCAGAGTATGGCGGCCGTCGTAGAGGTCAGCGGCAGCGACACACTCCACGCCGGGCAGGGAAATGGCATTAGGAAGCAGGCCGGAACCCTGCATGCCGATGCCGATCATGCCGAAACGCACACGATCGCTGGGCGGGACCGACCTTGGTGTGACAGCCGGCATGGTGGGTCCCAATAGGACGGTCCTGGCTGCAAGCAGGCCACTGGCCCCAACTGTACTTGTCTGCATGAATTCACGACGGGAAAATTCATTAATCATAGCGATAATCTCCTTGTGCCGAATAGAGTCCGGCCAGATTGTTTCAGGTCGACGCTGGGGCTATTTGTTCAATGGCTTGATGGAGACTTCCTTGAAATACACGATGTCATCGTTACTGTGATTCTGGAGGCCGAAGTAACCGAATTCCGGGCGCGGCCCTCGTAGCGGCTCGAATTTGAACTTAAGGGGTGGCACCGGGTCACCTTCTTTATAATCAGTGACCTTTTCTCCGTTCAGGACCACGACCGTGCGCGGCCCGTCCAGGGTGATTTCCATGGTGTTCCATTCCGGGCCGGGCTTCCAGGCTTTAGCCAGCGGCTTGGTTAGCGAATATAGCGTACCCGTGGAGTGATACTCGTCTTCCGGCGGTTTGGAACGTTCAGGATGGTTATCGATCTGGACCTCGTAACCGTAGTGCACCGGCATCCACTGTTCGCGTGGCGCAACAGGGATGCGGATAAAGACCCCGGAGTTATCATTCTCGTCGCGCATCCTGTAGACCACCCGAATAGTGCAATTGCCGACTTTTCCGCCAGTCCAATAGAGCAACCCCATTCCTCCATGTGTGTGGATGATGCCGTCCTCGACCGTCATGGATCCAGGTCCCACATGCTTCCAGTCTGAAAGGTCCTTGCCGTTGAACAAGCTCGTCCACTGATTGGGGTCGCCCTTAAAGACGGCGCGGTTGTCGTCTTGAGCGTACACAATCGCCGACATAAGAGCGAACACAAAAATGCATAGAATCAGACGCTTCAACATGAACATCCTCCATTCATTGGGGATTAGACTTTCGGTTGGTATTGCCTTCTATCCATCATCAGGAACAACTCACATTCATTATCTCACCATTGTCCTCATCATCCTCTGCAAAATTGAAAAGCGTCAGGATGAATTCATGGAGAAGGAGGCTTCCAAAAAAATGGGTTTCGACCGTTCCGATCCGGAACACTCAAATCCCAGAAGCGGACAAGAGTGAAGGATGTGCCCAATTCAGGTCGACTACATTATGAAAGTGAGCCTTTGAAATTCAATAGCTTAGCAATTTCTCGCGGTTGGCATATGAGTTGCCAAACTCGATGTCGGTAGAACGCCTGAAAGCCGCTGATTGGAAGGATTATCCATGCACTCATTTTGGCAAGACATTCGTTATGGAGCACGACTCTTGCGGAAGACGCCAGGACTCGCGGTTACAGTCATCATTACTTTGGCGGTGGGAATAAGTGCTAATACCATCATCTTCAGCTGGATTGCCTCTATTTTCTTCCATCCCATACCCGGAGTGGCTGACGCCAATCGATTAGTGGTTGTGGTTCAGGGTAATCCGACTGGACAGGATGGGAATACCGTTTCCATTCCTGACTTCAGGGACTTGGCTGCCCACAGGGACGTCTTTGCGGGGGTTGCCGGGGTGCATAACCAGAACTTGGTGAATATGGAAGTCCAGGGTCAAAGTACGTGGATTTGGGTCCAGCCTGTGGCACCAGGGCTCTTTGCCTTTCTAGGAGTGAAGCCTCAACTGGGACGCCCCTTTCTGCCTGAAGAAGAATCCTCCGAAAAATCACCGGCTGTGATCTTGAGCCACAAATTATGGAGGAGGCAGTTCGATTCCGATCCCAAGGTACTCGGCAGGGTCATCCAACTAAATCGGATCAGTTTCACGGTGGTGGGTGTCATGCCGGCCCAGTTTAAGGGAACCACTAACGGTCTTAGCCAGGATCTATGGCTGACGGTGCCTATGGCCCATCTCCTTGATTTGAGCGGTTCCCTGGAGGATCGATGGGACCGTTCGTATGAAGTCCTGGCTCGCCTGCAGCCCGGAGTCACGCTGGCCCAGGCCCAAGCCGCGACTCGCGCCATATCGCGCCAACTGGAAACTGCTTACCCTAACACCAATAAGAACTGCGGGATGAAGCTGCTCTCCATCCTTCAATGCCCTTATGGCGCTCAGGGAGCGTTCCTTTCCCTTTTCTATGTACTGTTGATCTCGTCTTCGTTGCTGCTGGTGATCATTGTCGCCAACATCGCCAATTTACTGCTGGCACAATCTGCAGGCCGGAAGAAAGAAGTTGCCATCCGGTTGACGATGGGCTCGGGAAGAATCAGGCTAATCCGTCAATTCCTGGCAGAAAGCCTTCTGCTGGCCGTTTTAGGGGGAATTCTGGGGATCATCCTCTCAATTTGGGGAGTGGATCTTCTTTCTTTCTTCACCCCCAAAACTTACCTCCCGATCGACCTGAGTGCCTTGATGGAAGTGAATTGGCAAGTGCTGGTTTTTGCGCTATCGATCACACTGTTGACCGGCATTGGTTTCGGTTTGATACCAGCGCTGCAATGTGTCAAGACCGATCTGAATTCTACCCTCAAAGAAGGGGGTCGTTACTCTTCGGGGTCTGGCGGATCTCACCGGCTTAGCAACCTGCTGGTTGTGGCCGAAACTGTCCTGGCAGTCCTCGTATTGATTGGGGCAGGTTTGTGCTGCAAAAGCTTCAAGAAAGTCTTGGAGATTAATCCCGGATTCGATCCTGATCACGTTCTTGTGGCCGGGTTACAGATGACCCCGAGCGGATACGATGAAGATCAAGGAAGATCTTTTTACCGTCGGTTATTGGAGAAACTGCAGGAACTGCCGGGTGTCGAAGGGGTCAGCCTGTCCAGTTATGTTCCCTTGGGTTTTGACGACACGGGTCAGTGGGACATTGAAGTAGAAGGTTACCAGCCTCGGTCCGGAGAGGACATGGGCATCCGCAATATGAGTGCTACACACAATTATTTTGAGACCATGCGAATCCCGCTTGTCGAAGGACGCTCCTTCCAGCTTTCCGATTCCCTGCAGTCGGTTAAAGTCGTAATTGTCAACCAAACCATGGCCAGACGCTTTTGGCCGGGGACAACGCCTTTGGGCAGACGGATCAAGTTCGAACACAATTTTTACACGGTCGTAGGAATTGCAAAAGATGGGAAGTACCACACTCTGAAAGAGTCGCCACAGCCATTCATATACTTCGACTTTGAACAGAATTATCAATCGAACATGGTTTTGCATGTACGCAGCCGTTACGATTCCCCGAGCTTGCTGGCTGCCATTCAGAAAGAGATTCGGTCCATTGACCCGCGCGTTAGTATTTCAGCCGCCATGCCTTTGCTGGATGTCTTGGATGCCAATTATTTCGCCCAACGGATTCTGGCCACTTTGCTGACAGCTTTGGGACTCGTATCTCTATTGTTGGCATGCCTCGGCATCTACAGCGTCTTGAGCTGGGCGGTTTCCCGGCGCCTGAGCGAAATCAGCATCCGGATGTCCCTGGGTGCGTCTCCTCTGACAATCTTAAGATTGATTGCTCTGGATGGTTCTCGTCTCATGCTGGTGGGAGTCATTATCGGCATTTCCATTGCGGCATTCTTAAGCCGCCACTTGGCAGCCTTCCTGGTGGGAGTACAGCCGCGTGACCCGTTGATTTACGTGGCGGCGTGTGGCTTCCTGATTATGGTTGGATTGACGGCCTGCTATATCCCCGCCCGCCGCGCGGCCCGGGTAGACCCCATACCGCTGTTGCGAGGTGAGTGAGATACCCTTTGGCTACCTTTCCATAGCTTAAGAGGAGACCGACATCGAAAACTGATGTTCAGAACCGGATCCCGAAGCCAACATTCATCAACAGATTGTTGGTAGTTTGTCCTGGTAGGCGGATTATCAGGTTCCCGATGTCGAAGCGGAAAACAGTATGGCGAGTTGGGAAGTACTCAAATCCTCCACCGATGTCAAACGCAAAGTGAGTCTGAGAGCCAAAACAAGCAGCTGTCGGGGTCAGGGGATCGCAGGTGGAACCGCCGATGAATTCATTACTGAATTTGACAAACCCTGGACGAATTATTGTAAAAAACCCTGCGTTTTCTGTGCGTGGCCCAATCTTGACGCCAAAGAGACCCAGAGTCTTCTTGCCTTCGGCATACTTATCCTGCGGAAAATAATCCGCTTCTGAGTCAAAGGACAGGTATTCTGATGCATTGTAACTGAAGCGCCCACCTACGCCCGCATTTCTATAGCCGGTGCTCATTAGGGCAAACTGCCCGGCCGTCTCAAAGCGAGGCAGATCCGATTGAGCATACAAGTTCAATGTACTCCATGGAAACAGCAAGGAAATTAGAGCGCTGAGCACTCTTTTCAACATGGGTCTCCCTGTTTCGATCAGGCAGTGCCTTGAGATTCTCTAGCTGTCATGAGTAGATTGGATCATTTCACGGGCAATTCGGTTGCCTCGACCCTGCATTTGGTGTGGCTGTTGTGCGGACAATACCCGTGGCAACCCTTAGTATTTCTCGCGGCATCAAAGACTGGAGTGCCAGGTTAATTTCACATACATCCGGTAATTAGGTAAGGAAGGTGTCAATCGTGTCTCGGCAGAAAATACCCTGACTGCGGCAGAAGAAGGCGGACTACGCCGTGAATCGTTGGTGAACTACTGAATGCTCGTGACCATTGGTCCTAATCTCCACGAAGCCCTTTGTTGATAGCACCAAGGAGCTCTCCACGGTGGTCCCCAGAATACTCCCAGAACATGATACCCTTCAAATTGTGTTGACGGACGTACTTGCATTTGAGGCCAAGGGATTCAGTATCCTCGTAAGAGATGAAGGTTCGGCTTGCTTCGTTCCACAAATAGGGAGCCGAGGCTTGACTGTCCCAGTAGCGGACGTAGCCATTCTTGTTTGAATAATTCTCAGCAATCTCCTGGTAAGAAGCATGGATCTTCGTCTCTTTCCCGACTTGAAAGAGGCCATTGTTTAAAGACTCGACTTCTCCCCAGGCATGCCCGTAGAAAGGAACTCCCAGGACGATCTTCTTGGAAGAGATATGGGCTTGAAGGTAGTCTTTTACCGAGGAATCGGCAGATACTTTCTTAGGATCAGAGGGGTTCGTGTAGAGACAGGCGTGATGGCCGGTGGTCGGATCAGAACCCGCCTCATAGAAATCGTAGGTCATGAGGTTGACCGTGTCTACGTAGCGCTGGACCTTATCCATCTCAGTATGGTCAAGGAAATCCTGCGAAGCGCCTGTGGCAATGGAAATGGAGAGGTGACGGCCCAACTTCTTCCCCTCCTGATTCAGCCGGACACGCAGCTCTCTCAGTAGGGCGGTGAAGTTCTGCTTGTCTGCTGGCCGGTGCGGATTCCCGTAGCCGGGGAGACCTGGATATTCCCAGTCGATGTCGATGCCATCGAGTTGATGATTTCGGATGAACTCGACAGAACTTTCGATAAACTTCCGACGGCTTTCGCGGATCAGTGTCATATCGGAGAACCCTCCGGACCAAGTCCACCCTCCCACCGAAACCAGGACCTTCAAGCGCGGGTTCCGCACTTTGATGCTGTTGAGGACCCGATAGTTTTCAGCGTCGTTCTTAAAACCTTCAACGATTATTCCATCCTTAATGTTAGCAAATGCATAGTTGATGTGTGTGAGCTGATCGGCCGCAATTTCCTCGGGCTGTATGACTCGGTCTCTTACGAAGATATATGCAATGATGACCTTAGACGATTCCTTGGCCAAGGTCGGAGTGAGCGAGCCGAGGGCGTAAACCCAAACACAAAAGCACAGCAGGAACAGGTTTCTTCTCATTTACAGGCTCCTTAGAATTGGCAGTCAATGTTGAATCGCGGGACCTGCCGGCTGCTGGGCAGGATTCACAAGACCTTCATCAATCCGCATTATCAGAGACGAGCGATGCGTTCTGCACTCACGCATCTTACTCAGAGGAATTCCAACAGCGCACGGGTCACGACAAAAAGCAGAACTCCGCCAAAAACGAAGAAAGATAACTTCACCCCCGGTTCTTCATTCACTTCCGGCATCAGGTCGGAGGCGGCCACGTAAATGGTCACCCCGGCCGAAAGCGGCAGTCCATAGGGGATCAGCCCTTTGATCAGTCCCATAGTGAAGACTCCCGCCATGGTTGCCAGACCCAACAGTCCCGCTGCAGCAAGCGAAAACGCTTTACTGCGACCCGAAGCCATCATGATGGAGGAAACCGTAAACCCCTCAGGCAATTTGTGTAAGATCACCGCTAGGAACAGAATGATCCCTAGCTGATATGAGAGGATGAAACCGGAGGCGATGGTCACCCCATCGAAAAAGGTGTGTGATACCAAACCGAGCAGCGCCGAGAAACCTACCCTGGGGTCCAACATCTCTGCCCTGTGTACTTCCTCTCCAAAATGAAAGTGCGGAGCAAAACCGTGTTCAAAGAGGTGAACGAGTAGATAACCCCCCAGAATCAAGACCGGCGAAGCATGAAACAGGTTGAAGCTCGAGGGAATCATTTCTAGAAAAGCAGCTGCAAGCATGAATCCAGAACCCAATGCCAGGAAGTACTTCAGGTACTCTCTTCGCCAATGAGCCTTGACGATGATCAAACCGCCCAGAAGATTGGCGAATGCCGCGGCCAGCCCGAAAATGATACTGGAGACAAGAGGATTCATGCTTAGGCGTCTGGTGCCAGGGGATAGGTCATAGGGAATAGGGAATAGGGAACTGAGGAAGAAGGTAGGTCGAAAAAGGGATATCAGCGCGGGGGCACACAAGGGCGAATAGCGCCCGCGATCGGAGCCCCTTTTTGAATCTATGATGGCCTAGTTCTCCGTCCGTCTCTTTCTTAACCATCTCTGTGACGAATTCTTATATCCCCTGCCATATTCCCTCACTCCTATGACTTATACCCTAAGAGTTCACGCACTGTGCCGGATGTTAACCACATCCCCATCTTGAATGATGTACTCTTTCCCCTCCAGCTTCAAAAGGCCACGCTCACGAGCAGCATGCAAGCTCTTCAACTCTATGAGGACCCTACAGGGGACAACCTCGGCCCGAATGAAGCATCGCTCAAAATCGGAGTGAATGACTCCGGCAGCTCGCAGGGCATTGGTTCCTTTTTTGGTGGTCCAAGCCCGGCACTCGTCGTCTCCTACCGTAAAGAAGGAGATTGACCCCAACAAATCGTAAGTGACACGTATCACGCGGTTCAGGCCAGATTCTTTGAGTCCATAGTCGGCCAGGAACATCTCAGCTTCTTCTCCCTCAAGCTCTGCTAATTCCGATTCGATCTTGCCGCAAACCGCGGTGACCGCTTCATTCGGTCTGGTGGGTATCTCCTCCAATCCGAAGGCGGGAATGACTCGATCAATTTTGGAGGCATCTGTGTCGGAGAGGTTGAGGACGTGAAGCACTGGTTTTTCCGAGAGAAACATAAACCCGCGGATGGTCTTTTTTTCGTCTTCATTGAGTTCCATGGAGCGAAGAGGTTTCTCGGATTCCAGCCATAGTTTGCAGCGCTCCAGCAATGCCAATTCCTTCTCCAGGACTGCGTTCTTTTGCTTTCGGACGTCCTTCTCCAGGCGTTCCACACGTTTTTCAGCGACCAAGAGATCACTGAGGAGCACTTCCAGATCGAGGCTGGCGATGTCGCGCTTAGGATTGATATCGCCCTCTGCATCCGTAATCGATGGATCTTGAAAAGCCCTAACCACGTTGACCAATGCATCGACGTTCTTGAGGTTCCCGAGCTGAGCAGCATTCTTCGATTCGCCTTTCACTAGCCCTGCTACGTCAACGTACTCGACAGTAGCATGAGTAGTCTTCTTCGGGTTGAAAAGCTCAGCGAGTTTATCCAGACGCGTATCATTAACAACGGCGACGCCTATGTGGGCTTCATCTCTGCCCGTCGGCCTAAATGGGCTGAGGTGAGTCCGCGTCAGAATCTTAAATAGCGTCGTTTTTCCAACCAGAGGGAAACCAATGATTCCAGCCTTCACGCGACTGTCCTTACTGGAGAAGCAAGCTCCGCATTCTAAAGAATGAATTGGTTGTGATGAAACCTCAGTCTGGGGAAATCAAGGGGCGCTTATACTAGCACAAACTGAGCTAGGCTGTTATCTGGAGAGCGACGACTCCATGATCGCCACCAGCTCAAACCAGACCGATGGTCATTATGTGCGACATCTTCCTGAAGAAAGACCGGGCTTTGACCAGAAAAGCTCGTCTCCCTGGAGGTTCACGAAAGCTCAGCAGGGCATCGCTCAGTTTAGGGTACTGAGTGCAGGAACAGCTCTCCTTTAGGAATACCACCTCGCTTCCGACTCGATCAGGAGACAAACGGACACTAGCCCCAGGGTACAGGTTGAAGGCATGCGACCCGTTTTGAGTCGCGATTCGAAGGTTGCCAGCCAGCGACCGAATGCAGATCTCTCCGTTAGATTCCAGGCTTACTTCTCCTTTGGAAGAGGAAGGAAAGCCACTCGGTTTGCTATCGGTTGAGATCAAATAGTCAGGAGTAAAGAAGGTGTCCCCTCTTGACTGCGGCAGGTCAAAAGTCAAGCTGCCCGTTTCCAGGG
>DATKMG010000164.1:0-9664 GCA_035541995.1 Terriglobia bacterium | reverse complement strand
AAGCAGAGTCCCGGCCAGGCACCCGATCAGGGAAATTCCCAGAACCAACGGAAATGAATTGACGGGTAAAACACTGGGTAATGCCTTCGGCACGATAAGGGAGGCCGTTATTCCAGTCACCATTCCCCAGAAATACCCGTAACCATTGAAGCGCCACCAATACCACTTCAGCATGTTAGAAGCAGTATACCCGCCCCAAAGTGCGGAAACGATCCACAACACAACGGCGTTGACAGACGAGACGTACCAGCCGAAAAGCACACCCAAGACCACCACACCAAAGGAGCTCAAATAGCTCAAACGAACATATGTCTTGGGGCTTGCATTTGGATTAATGAAGCGCTTGTAGATGTCATTTACGAAGTAGGGTGGCGCTGCATTCACTGTGGCCGCGAAGTTTGACATGAATGCAGCCAGCAAGCCGGCGATCAGGAACCCGAGCAGACCGGCGGGAACAAATCGTCCTAGCGCAAACGGAAGTACCAGCTCGAAATCCATGTTCGTCCCCATAGCCTGAATGTGGTCGCTGTAAAAAACCAGTGCCAGGATTGTCAGCCCGGTGATGAGAAAATACCGCGGAAATGTCAACACGATATTGACCCAACCGCTCATCATGGAGGCTTCCCGGGGATTCTTTGTTGAGAGAATCCGCTGCATGTCGTAATTGGGCGCGGGCCCAGCCATACTGATTAGCACTCCCTTAAACAGGAGCATCATGAAGAAGAACCCAAACAGGCCGTAACCGTCTTCGGTGATCTTCGTGTTGGCGGAGGCAATCAGGCCGGACCAATCCAGGTTCAGTTTCCAGCCGAAAAAGATCTGGTCCCAGCCAGCAGGAACAAAACGATGAAGCACTTCGGGTGCCACTTTTACCATGGCAATGATGCCCACAGCAAAGGAGGCGATTGAAAGAATGCAGAACTGGATGACTTCTGTAATCACAACGCTGAACATGCCACCCTTGATGACGTAAATGGTCGTGATCGCAATCAAGATCAGCGCGTATTCGTTGGGAGACAGATGCCATGGCAGGAAATTGGCGGCAAACTTTCCGATACCTTTGAACCCATAAGTGAAAAAACCAATAATGCTGACAAATGCGTAGACCACAACAATCAGATGAGCGAGTTGGGCACCACGACCGGTGCCAAAACGTGTCTTGATCCACTCAGCGCCAGTCATAACATTGGAACGGCGCAGCCAGGACGACAAATAGACCATCAGGAAGACCTGATTGAAGGTCGGCCAAAGCCATGGAATCCAGACACTCTTCATACCGTAGATGAACAACCAGTAGACCAGCAACATCGTCCCGCTGATGTCGAACATGCCGGAAGCGTTTGAAATGCCCAGCACATACCAAGGCATTACGTTTGCACCAAGAAAATAAGACTTGATGTCACGGGAGGCACGGTGGGACACCCAATAGCCTATTAGTACGGACGTCAGTAGATAGGCAAAAATGATCGCAATATCAATGACATGGAGATGCACATGACACCTCAACTCCCACAGGCGGCCGGGCCTGGGGTCAAATTGAACCTTTTACTATACACCAGAAATACTCTGATCGGGCGTGCGAAGTTCGACTGGGCGGCAATGGGGCGTGGCGGGCACCAACGGCAAACGAAGTCCTGAAACATCAAGGAAGTTCGCCAGCCAGCAGGAATACCAACATGGCCTGCCAATTAATAGCGACCTCGTTGCTTGCATAGGAATTCTGATCATCAAGGTAGATCTTGGCCGGTGGCAGGGCGGATGGAAGAGCTTTGAGCAGATCGTCCTGCCTGTTGGCATTCGGACCCCCGGAGAGCAGACCGGGCCAGGGTTCGGGATTCTGGTCAGCCCCGCTCGGCCGATGATGAGGGTGACGATATGGGTTAGCACCGAGTTGGGTCACCCACGAGAGGGAAAATGTATTACGACCAAGCAGGTAGTGGAGGTTATCAAGAGCTGTCTCCACAAATGCGCGGTCTTGAGAGAGTGCGTTTGCGACCAGTAACTGCATACCGTAGTTGGCAACGACACCATTCGACCCCCAAACATAGTCCTTTGCGACCAAACTGACCCGGTACGGGTTATGGCCCGTTCGGTCCACAATCTGTCGGGCGGCAGCGAGCGCAGCCTCCCGTATGCCGGCCACAGCCTGTGGGTCTGCACCCTGCCGCTTCGTCAGGGCATATGCCCATAGCGCCATCGGCGCCACCACTCTCCACCCTTCACCGTCAGGTGCACGAAGGGTGGAAAGGTATCTGGCATAATTCTTGAGGAAGTAATGGTGGTAGGAAGCATCACCTGTTGTTCGCCACAATTCAGCCGCAGCCCACAAGCGTTCGTCTCCACATTCCGCATCGCCGTATGCACCCGTGGAGATTCCCGGCGGGTTCTTGAATGACACGTCGGGATAACGTTCGGTCCAGCCCCACGCCTTCCGAGCTGCATCCAGATTTTTGGAGGCAAAGTCTTGGTCGTAGGTGCGATAAACCCGGGCCGCAATGGCCGTGACTGCGGCTAGATCCGCAGTGGCACATGTGCTCTTAAATGGCTCTTTACCGGTACCAATCACCTCACTCAGCAGGTGGTCTTCTTCGGGCATCACAAAGTCACAAAAATGCTCACTGGTTTGCTTGTGCCAGACCCCGCCATCCTGGTCCTGCATCTTGAGCATCCATTCCAGGTTCCATCGCGCCTCGTCAAGGATGTCTGGCAGGTTGTTGCCACTTTCGGGAATGTTCAAGTTAATGCCCGAGAGTTTGGGGCCGAACATCTCCCAGGCCCAAAGCAACGTTCCCGTCGTGATTCCCGAGTTCACGATGTAGCGCCCGTAATCCCCCGCATCATGCCAACCACCGACGTTGTCACGCGGACCTTCCTTCCCCGAGGACACATGGAATCTTCCCTTAACATGACATGCCGGATGGGAATAACCGGCAAACTCCGGGCCGAGGTCCACCGATGCTCCACAGCGCTGACCGTAAAATGCGCGCGCGGCCAAATAGTACGCGTGCGAGAACACATCGGACCCAATGGAAAAAGGCCAACTGCGGCCCACACCGGGAACCTCGACGTAATAGGTGCCCGGTTGCCGGAGGCTAGAAAAATCAGCGACTTCAACTCGGTCTCCGGTACCCGTATCTCCGACAGTGGGGTCCAACTTCCCATGGAACACCGAAGAGTCGTCGCTGGCTCGCCTCACCTCGAAGGTCTGAGCTGGAGCGCTGACGATGGCAGCTTTGGGAGAGTTGATAGGGTATCCCACTTGGTCCACTTTGATATCTAAGCTGGCCATCTGGCCACCCTCAGCTGCCGCGACTGTACAAGGGGCGAACCAGAGCAGGAATGCAAGCTTGGCCATGGTTTTCCCGCACTGCCTTTTGACTGCAAAATACCTCAAGATAACTGGCATAAGTATTAGTCTCGCTTAATCTTGACGAAGAAGTAAGGGTTCCGAAGTGCAAATCTTTGCAGACATCCAGTCGACCGGGAATATACAACCCTTGTTCTTGGCATGCAATGCTATATCAAACCCCCGGGGTTCTAAACCTCTGGAGACGCCGCGCCCCGCGACGCTTCACCGAGAAGCGCTGTAGGGCGCTTTTGTTAAGTGCCTCTCACCGGCCTCCTCGAATGGCGGTTGACACAACCGCCCTAAAAGATTCGCCCGGCCCCCCGTAGGGCGCTTTTGTAAAGCGCCATCTTCCCCGTTCCACCTTAGCGGCGGTGGCACCAACCGCCCACCCTCTCTAAACCGTCTGATTTCGAACTCAAGTCAGGTATAATGGCGTGTTTGTTCGTCCAGAGATCCACCCTGTTGGGCAGGGTGGGAGTCGAATACTGGGACTGCAGGCATACCACTGATCGAGAATTCTTAATTCCTGGAGCAATTATTATGAAATTTGGGTACTTCGATGACCAGAATCGTGAATATGTGATTACACAGCCCGACACACCATTGCCTTGGATCAATTACCTCGGCTGTCAGGCCTATTTTGGAATCATCTCGAACACCGCAGGCGGTTACTCGTTCTACCGCGATGCAAGACTGCGGCGCATCACCCGGTATCGCTACAACAATGTCCCTTACGATTTTGGCGGGCGTTACATTTATCTGCGCGATGACAAATCGGCTGAATTCTGGTCCCCTTCCTGGCAACCGACCCGGAGCGATCTGAGGGATTACATTTGCCGCCACGGTATGGGTTACACCATCATTGGAGCCAGTTATCACGGTATTGAAGCCCACACCAACTATTTCGTTCCATTGGACGAGGACCTCGAAATCTGGCAACTTACAATCACAAATAACCGGTCTAACCATGCTTCGCTCTCCATTTTCTCGAGTGTCGAGTTCTGCCTGTGGGATGCCCAGGATGATGCAACCAACTTTCAACGAAATTTCAGTATCGGCCAAGTGGAAATCGAGGATGGGGTCATCTACCACAAGACCGAATACCGCGAGCGGCGAGATCACTTCGCCTTTTTTGCCTGCTCACACAAGCTTGTGGGATATGAGACGCAACGCGAGGCCTTTGTAGGGTCATATCGCGGCTGGGACAAGCCGCTTGCAGTCGAGCGGGGAGTATTGTCGAATTCAGTTGCTCATGGCTGGGCTCCGATCGGTGCACACCAGGTGAAGCTCGAGCTGGCCCCGGGCGAAACTCAGCAGGTGATATTCGTGCTGGGCTATCATGAGAACCCGCAAGACCAGAAATTTGACCCACCCGATTCGCAGTTTCTCAACAAGAAATCCATCAAGCCGATAACCGCCAGGTATCTGGACCCTGCAAACGTCGATGCTGCCTTCAAGAACTTACGCCAATACTGGGATGGCCTGCTCAGGATCTTCCAGGTGGAAACGCCCGATGTTCACTCCAACCGGATGGTCAATATATGGAATGCCTACCAGTGCATGGCGACATTCAACATGTCGCGCTCAGCTTCGTTCTATGAGTCTGGAATAGGACGCGGCTTGGGCTTCCGCGATTCCAACCAGGATTTGCTGGGATTCGTCCACATGGTCCCGTTGCGAGCCCGGGAAAGGATTCTGGATCTCGCATCCACCCAATTGCCCACTGGTGGGGCATATCACCAGTATCAGCCTCTTACCAAGCGCGGCAACAACGATGTCGGCAGCAACTTCAACGATGACCCCCATTGGCTCATTGTGGGAGTAGCAGCTTATTTAAAGGAAACCGGGGATTGGAGCATCCTGGACGAATCTGTCCCTTACGACAATGAACCCGGTTCAGAGCAAACCCTTTACGAGCACTTGCAGCGTAGTTTCAAGTACACACTCGAACGGCTTGGACCCCATGGGCTCCCTTTGATCGGCCGCGCCGACTGGAACGATTGTCTGAATTTGAACTGCTTCTCCGATACCCCAGGGCAGTCGTTCCAGACGACCACCAACAAGGACGGCAAAGTCGCTGAGTCCCTTTTTATTGCCGCGCTGTTTGTGTTGGCAGGCAGAGAACTCGCTGACATTGCGGACCATCGTGGCCTTAAAAACGAAGCGAGGGGTTATCTTGCCGAAGTGGACAGGATGGAGGAAACCATCCGCAAGTACGGTTGGGATGGCGAGTGGTTCCTGCGTGCCTATGATGACTTCGGCCATAAGATCGGGTCAAAAGATTGCGTCGAGGGGAAAATCTTCATTGAGACCCAGGGGTTCTGTGTGCTGGCGGGCATCGGCTTGAACGATGGCATGGCTGCCAAATCGATGCAATCAGTTCACAAGCACCTCGCCACCAGACACGGCATCACTCTACAGCAGCCTGCCTATTCGAAATACTACCTCCATCTGGGCGAGATTTCGTCGTACCCGCCAGGATATAAAGAGAATGCAGGCATTTTCTGCCACAATAATCCCTGGGTGATGATTGCAGAAACGCGAATCGGAAACGGCGATCGAGCCCACGATTATTATTCGCGAATTAACCCTTCTGCCCGGGAAATCATTAGCGAGTTGCACCGCTGCGAGCCATACGTCTATGCCCAGATGATTGCCGGTCCGGATGCTCCTACTCACGGCGAAGCCAAAAACTCCTGGCTTACGGGCACCGCCGCCTGGAATTATTACGCCATGACTCAGTGGATTCTCGGTATCCGCACCTGCTATGACGGGCTTCAGGTTGCCCCTGTCATCCCAAGGAGCTGGCGTGGATTCAAAGCTGTTCGTACGTTCAGGGGTGTCACTTATCATATCGCCGTCGAGCGGTTGGGCGTTGGGAACCAAGTTGCACTCAAAGTCGATGGCGTGCCGATCAATGGCAATATTGTTCCAATTCCAGCCGATGAGCGGCGAGAAATCTCGGTTGAAGCAACGCTGAGCTAGCTTATTTCCAATTGCCGATTGCCGATTGAAGAATAAAACTGTGTGATCCATGCGAAAAGCCGGTGCCCTCCGGGTCCCAGCAGTCATGCAAGGATCAATCACTCAATGCCCGGGATTTCCAGCGCCCCAAAAGAAACTGGAGGGACACATGTACACTGCCAGCTACCATCGTTATGAGACCATGCAGTATCGGCGCTGTGGCAAGAGTGGTCTGCTATTGCCTGCCATTTCACTTGGGCTCTGGCATAACTTCGGAGGAGTCGATAGCTTGGAGAACAGCCGGGCCCTGCTCTGCCGTGCATTCGACCTCGGGATCACGCATTTTGACCTGGCCAACAATTACGGGCCGCCACCGGGATCGGCAGAAGAAAATTTCGGACGGATTTTGAAAACGGACCTGGCGAGTTACCGAGATGAGCTCATTGTCAGCACTAAAGCCGGATGGCAAATGTGGCCGGGACCTTATGGAGACTGGGGCTCGCGAAAGTATCTACTGGCCAGTCTGGATCAGAGCCTCATGCGGATGGGGCTGGAATATGTTGACATTTTCTACTCTCACCGACCGGATCCGCAAACTCCGGTCGAAGAAACGATGTCGGCCCTTAACCGTGCGGTTCAATCAGGAAAGGCGCTGTATGTTGGCATCTCCAGCTACAACGTTCATCAAACAGCGGAGGCGTCAAGAGTCCTTAGTGAACTGGGGACGCCATGTCTCATTCATCAACCTCAATACTCGATGTTTGAGAGAACCATTGAGGAAGGTCTGCTAGATCTGCTTGGAACCCAAGGCATCGGTTGCATTGCCTTTTGTCCCCTTGCACAAGGATTGTTGACGAATCGATATCTGCACGGAATTCCAGTGGATTCGAGAGCCTCTAAACCCCATGGGTTTCTGAAAAAAACTGATATTGACGAACGTCGGCTCAATCAGGTGCGGGCATTGGGCCGCCTGGCACAACAACGTGGACAGACGGTTGCACAGACAGCGCTTGCGTGGGTTCTCAGAGATGGCCGCATGACGAGCGCTCTAATTGGAGCCAGCCAGATTGAACAGGTTGAGCAGAATGTCGCAGCTCTCTTGAATCTGCATTTTTCCTCAGACGAACTCCAGAATATTGATCAGATACTCGAATGGAATAAGAAATGAGCCAACCAGGAAGTGCGAATCTCTTCGTATAAGTGCCTCTAAGTCCCTTGGGAGGTCAGTGTCCACGTGATGCCCTTCGAGCCCGTTCATAATTTCTTTCTTGCTGCCACATTGCCGGGTGCCGTCCCTTCTCGCTAGGAGTTTGCTCGATTCACTTCGACATGTGACCCAATCTGAGGTGCGGTTTGGGCGCTCAATGCCCAGTGTTCTTGAAGGAGAGTCTTCGCCAGATCTACGGCCACGAACAGGACTTCTTGCACCCCTTTATCAGAATGAATCCCCTACATCATTGGTCGCTATGGCCGATAAGTACAAGAGGCTGAGCAGAGTTATGGGTTGAGAGTTCTTTCTCGCAAAGCCCGGTCACCCGCTTGCCGAAGGAGCAAGATCAAGCGCCAATGATAATCTGCTAGTCTTGAAGGTGATTGAGCAAAACAGACCAATGATTTTCTTCACACTTCTAAATCATCCACTCGGTAAGAGGATACTCAAGGCTGCCGCCCTTCTCCTGGGCGTCAGCGGTCTTGGTGTTAATCACATTTATGCGTTGGATCGCCATAAATCGTTCAGCCAATACGTGCACCACACTTGGCAAACTCAAGACGGATTGCCGCAGAACACGGTGACTGCTATTGCCCAAACGGGAGATGGTTATCTCTGGTTCGGAACTCCGGCTGGCTTAGTTCGCTTTGACGGGGTCAGGTTTACCGTCTTTGACAAACGCAATACCGACGCGTTCAAAAACAATTCCGTGACCTCACTTCAAACAGGAATTGATGGAAGCCTCTGGATTGGTACTGCCGGGGGACTTCTTCGCATGTCGGGGGGTGAGTTCGCAAAGTACGGGATCCGCGACGGTCTCCCTTCTGAGAGTATCACCTGCCTTCGAGCCGGTCGAGACGGCAGCCTCTGGATTGGCATCTCTGGCAGTGGGATCGTTCGCTGGCAAAGCGGAAAACTCACAGCATACACCACCCAACAGGGCTTACGTAGCAATTCGGTCAGTGCCCTGTACGAAGGTCATGATGGGAGCTTGTGGATTGGCACTGACCAGGGAGTAAACCGCCTGAAAGATGGGAAACTCTCGTATTACGGCCTGGAATCGGGGATGTCAGATCTCGATGGGATGGCCTTCTTGCAGGATTCCGACGGGAGTCTATGGATTGGCACCGATGGAGGCGGGATCGACCGATTGCGGAACGGGAACTTCACCATTTACAGTCTGAAACAGGGTCTTTTAGACAAAGACATTTGGTCAATCTGCAAAGACCGTGACGGAAACCTATGGTTCGGCACAGTAGGCGGAGGCCTGGCACGGTTTCTCGATGGGAAATTCACTTCATATACCACGACAGATGGACTTTCCAGCGACTACGTCCTGTCCCTCTATGAGGATCGGGAGGGGAGCCTGTGGATAGGAACCAGGGGAGGCGGATTGAATCGCCTAAAGGACGGCAGCATCACCACTTATACGAAGAAGGATGGACTAACCAACGAAGATGTGAAGTGTGTTTATGAAAGCAAGGACGGGAATCTCTGGTTTGGAACGGAAGGTGGGGGATTAAACCGTCTGAGAGCGGGAATATTCTCAGCCTTCACCCCGAGAAACGGATTCCTCAATGAAACCGTATATTCAGTTTATGAAGATCGAGACGGAACCCTTTGGACCGGTGCCGGAGAGAAGGGCGTATGCAAGATCAAAGACGGAACCTTCACGACGGTGACAACGAGCCAGAGATTCTCCGACCCCGATGTCAGAGCTATCCTTCGAAGCCGGGACGGCAGTCTCTGGTTGGGAACCAACAACGGACTCAATCAGTTGAGAAATGGACAGTCCACGGCTTTTGGTGTCGACCAAGGGCTAGCAGGCAGCAGCGTAAGGGCACTCCTAGAGAGTCATGATGGAAGTCTTTGGATAGGTACTGACAATGGTGGCCTTTCCCGGTTCAAGGACGGTCTGTTTACGACTTACCGATCGAATCAGGGACTCTCTAATGATTCAGTATTGAGCCTGTATGAGGATCAAGATTATGTCCTCTGGATTGGTACCCGGGGCGGCCTAACCCGAATGAAAGACGGACGATTCACACGTTTCACGGTTGAAGACGGATTACTCGACGATACGGTATGTCAGATTCTTGAAGATGGCAACAGCAACCTCTGGATGGGCTCATCGAAGGGTA
>DATKMG010000163.1:0-2936 GCA_035541995.1 Terriglobia bacterium | reverse complement strand
CTGTTACGTTGGAGAGTCGGTCATCGATCCTTCCAAGTACTACCAAAACAATGTAGCTTCGACACTCAATCTGCTGAATACAATGATAAAGGCGAATGTCAGGAAATTCATCTTTTCCTCTACCTGCGCCACTTACGGAGTCCCCCTGAAGTTGCCACTAACCGAAGACCATCCTCAGAATCCAATCAATCCCTACGGGGCGACAAAAATGATGGTGGAGAGAATGTTGAGTGATTTTGACCCTGCTTATGGACTAAAGTCAATCTCCTTCCGTTACTTCAATGCAGCGGGTGCAGATCCGAAGGGTGACATTGGGGAATGGCATACCCCTGAAACTCATCTCATTCCTTTGGTTCTGGATGTGGCAGCCGGTACGCGGGAGGCCGTAGAGATCTACGGGACAGATTATCCAACTCCGGACGGTACCTGTATTCGCGATTACATCCACGTGACGGATATCGCCATAGCCCACCTGTTGGGACTTAAATACTTAATGGCAGAAGAGGCCAGTGGGGTATTTAATCTCGGGAATGGTACGGGCTTTTCCGTTCGCGAAGTCGTCCGAACTGTAGAGCAGATAACGGGCCTCAAAATCAAGACCATTGAGACGGTGAGGCGGCTTGGAGACCCGCCTGTATTGGTCGGGAGTTCGGAAAAGGCGCATCGTGTGTTAGGCTGGGAAAGGAAGTTCCCTGAGCTTGGGTCAATTGTTGAGACTGCATGGAAGTGGCACCAGCGTTTGGCAGAAATCTGACACCGAAGGCCTCTTAAACACTCCCCTTTCGAATTCAGTTCATGCAGGAAATATGCCTTGACGGAATGAATAGCAATAGGCTAACTTTAAGCAAACAATTGATTTAAATTACCACTTCAAAGGCGGTTCTAGCTTCAGAGGTGACTTATTCAGATTTTGGGTCCTGTTCCAGCAGGAGTCATTTTGTATGATGCCCCCTTCAAGGGAGGCCCGAGACAAGGGGGAAAGTCATGGGCGACTCATTTCTTGTCGAAGCTCTCAGGGACATGAAACTTGGATATCCGGTGGGAGAGATTACAGAATATTATCCAGATAAAGGGTATGGCTTCATCAAGAGCGAGAGAGGCGAAAAGATCTTTTTCTTTTTGCCTGAAGTGGACACTATTGGTTTTCGCATTCAGGATGTTCGATTGGGCTTGAGGGTGGGTTATGATGTCTCTGTGACGGCAAAAGGTCGTAGAGTATCCCGGATGAGGAGACTGGTGGCGTTCCAGGCCGGTCAGTAGACGTCTCCCTGAAGCCACTCGGTGGTCTTAGGGGAGGACGACTGTTTGCAGGCACGCTGCTGAAACTAGTTGTTAAGAAGGCTGCACGCTTCATTTAAGGGTGGCTGGACGGGCCTAATGAGGGTCCTGGGCTGCTGCATATGAAGGACTATTTTTCACTTCTGATTATGATGGCGGTATCCGGCGCTACGGTGGGCGCCATGATTCTCCTTGGTTCTTTACTCGGGCCCAGGAAGCCGAACAAGTCCAAGGAACTTCCTTTTGAGTGCGGTCTGAGCCCTTTCCACTTGCCTACCGATCGATTCACCATTCGGTTCTATTTAATTGCCATGCTTTTCATTGTTTTTGATATTGAGGTGGTGTTCTTGTTTCCGTGGTCCGTGGTGTTTAAGGCCTTGGGGGTATCTGGGTTTGTCAGCATCGTGATCTTCCTTGGAGTCCTAGGGGCTGGTTACATATACGCGTGGAAGAAAGGTGCGCTAGAGTGGGAGTGACAATGTCGCGCGCTCAGGGTTTATGAGAACTGCTGAGATACGACGCAGATTGAAGCGACTGCTCAATGTGGTTAAGGATGAGCAGAAAGTCCTGATCCTAATGCATGACAACCCGGATCCCGACTCCATCGCAAGTGCGGTAGGCCTTCAGTTCCTGTTGGTGCACCTGGCTGACATGCCATCTTTGGTATCCTATGCCGGAATCGTCGGGAGAGCAGAAAACCGGGCAATGCTGAAGTACCTGGGAATCAAATTGTTTTCCCTCGCCAGAATGCCGGTTGAAGAATATCCCTGTGTGGCTTTGGTCGACACCCAACCGATGACAGGGAACAACTCCTTACCCCACGGAGTTGTGCCCAAGATCATTTTTGACCATCACCCTCTTCGTTCAGCTAGCTGTAAAGCTTTGTTCCGGGATATAAAGCCCAAATACAATGTGACCGCATCGATCATCACCGAGTATATTCTTGCCTCCAAATTGCCTTTAGATCCAATTCTGGCAACGGCCCTGTTCTATGCAATCAAGAGCGAGACCGAGGGCGTGGGCCGAGAGGTGGGCAAAGTCGAGGCCAGGCTCCGCCACATTCTGTATCCTCATGTTGATCAGAAGCTCCTCGCCAACATTGAGAATGCACGAGTCAGCCGGGAGTACTTCAAGACCATTCACTCGGCCCTGGAACACACCCGGATCTATAACGATGTAGTCGTTGCGAATCTTGAGACCATCATAAACCCTGACACTGTGGCCGAAGTAGCAGACCTGCTCATGCGGTTGGAAAGAACCAAGTGGATTTTTTGTTTTGGAAGTTACAATGGAGATGTCCTGGTTTCTGCAAGGACCTTCGATCGTAACAGCGACGCTGGACAATTGCTGCTCAAAGCATTCCATGATGTCGGGGCAGCAGGTGGGCATGAGAGGATGGCTGGGGCCAAGATCAGTTTCAAAACGAAAACTCCAGCCGGGAGGCGCCGTTTTGTTCTTCAAATGATCAAGCGATTGTTGAAACTGACAGGAAGTGAGGCTAACCGTGGAGAAAAGCTCATTAAGTAATCGGGTAGCAGGCCTCCGCGCGAGGAACAGGAGTCGAGAGAATAGGTGGAGAGAAGGGGATTGCTAATGGGCGTTGAAATCACGGAGCATGAGACGAATCTGGCAACGAGTGAGATGCTATTGAACATTGG
>DATKMG010000162.1:0-5736 GCA_035541995.1 Terriglobia bacterium | reverse complement strand
ATGACATCCTCGAAGGTGAGTGGTTCGAAATAAAGTCGATCGGAAGTGTCATAGTCGGTGGAGACGGTCTCGGGATTGCAGTTCACCATAAGGGTCTCATAACCCTCTTCTTTGAGCGCGAAGGAAGCATGGCAGCAACAGTAATCAAACTCAATTCCCTGCCCGATGCGGTTCGGCCCACTGCCCAGGATCATGATCTTAGGTGTGCGACTGGGATCTGCCTCGCATTCGCGCTCATAGGCCGAATAGAGGTACGGGGTATAGGATTCAAACTCAGCGGCACAGGTGTCCACACGCTTATAAACAGGGACAATTCCGTGGGCTTTCCGTTTCTTCCGAATCTTCTCAGCGCTGGTCCCCAGTTGGACAGCCAGGCGAAGATCAGAGTATCCCATTCGTTTGGCCTCCGCGAGGAGCTCAGGAGCAATTGTCTCGATTTGCTCTCCCTTGAGTCTCATGCCCATTTGGGTGATCTCCTGGATTTGGGCCAGGAACCAGCGGTCGATCCGTGTGAATTCATAGATCTCTTCGACCGAATATCCCAATTCAAAAGCGTATCGAAGGTAAGTCAACCGGTCTGGATTTGGGGTCACTAGCCGTTCCTGCACCCGATCAGGCTCTAATTTTTCCGAACCGACCTTCTTCCCGGTCTCCAGGGATCGCATGGCTTTCAGGTAAGACTCTTTGAAGGTCCTGCCGATAGCCATGACTTCCCCCACGGACTTCATTTGAGTCCCCAGAACCGGGTCTGTTTCCGGGAACTTCTCAAAGGCCCATTTCGGAATTTTGGTGACCACATAGTCGATGGTCGGCTCAAAGCAAGCAGGGGTCTTCTTGGTAATGTCATTGGGAATCTCATTGAGCGTATAACCCACGGCCAGTTTAGCGGCGATTTTTGCAATCGGGAAGCCTGTGGCCTTGGAAGCTAAGGCGGAACTGCGGGAGACCCGAGGGTTCATCTCAATCAGAACCAACCGTCCGGTTTGCGGGTTAACAGCAAACTGAATATTGGAACCCCCTGTCTCCACGCCGACTTTACGGATCACCTTCATGGCGGCATTGCGCATGATTTGGTATTCTTTGTCGGTCAGGGTCTGTATGGGAGCGACCGTCACAGAATCCCCGGTATGTACTCCCATCGGGTCGAAGTTCTCGATACTGCAAATGATGACGACATTGTCCTTGAGATCCCGCATGACCTCGAGCTCATACTCTTTCCAACCGATGACCGATTCTTCGATCAGAATCTCGTGAGAAGGGCTCAGGTCCAGGCCACGCTGAGCCAGGTCTTCAAATTCCTCGGCATTAAAAGCAATCCCACCGCCCGTTCCGCCCAGTGTAAAAGAGGGGCGAATGATGGCCGGGTACCCCACCTGCTTAACAATTTCAAGGGCTTCGTTAAAGTTGTAAGCGACGCCGCTGCGCGGTGTCTCCAGATCGATCTCCCGCATGGCCTCTTTAAAGAGGAGACGGTCTTCTGCAATCTTGATGGCCTTGACCTGGGCACCGATCAACTCTACACCGTACCGATCCAAAATCCCTTTCTCCGATAGTTCCACCGCCAGATTCAAGGCGGTTTGGCCTCCAACCGTGGGTAATAAAGCATCGGGGCGCTCACTTTTGATAATGGCCTCAACATATTCGGACGTCAGCGGTTCAATAAAGGTCTTGTCTGCAAACTCGGGGTCCGTCATGATCGTGGCGGGATTGGAGTTGACAAGGACAATCTTGTATCCCTCAGCCCGCAGGGCTTTGCAGGCTTGAGTTCCAGAGTAGTCGAATTCGCAAGCCTGTCCGATCACAATTGGGCCGGATCCGATAATCAGGATCTTTTTGATGTCAGTACGCTTGGGCATAGTCCTCGAATAGTTAAGGAAGCTGACAAAAGGGGAAAGAGCAATTCACGAGATCTGCTTATCCCGTTCAGCTTTCGTTGGATCACTCGTGCCTTCATTTCTTGTATTGCAGCATTAAGGTCTTAAAATCTTCGAACAAGTAACGAGAATCGTGCGGGCCAGGAGAGGCTTCGGGGTGATATTGAACACAAAAAAGGGGCAAGTGACGATGCCGAAATCCCTCGAGCGTCTGGTCATTCAGGTTAACATGAGTGACGTCAACCTCATTTTCAGGCAATGAATCTCCATCCACGACAAATCCATGGTTTTGAGCCGTAATCTCTACCTTTCCCTCTTGCAGATGCATGACTGGATGGTTTCCGCCACGATGACCAAATTTCAGCTTGTAGGTTCGTCCTCCCAGAGCCAGGCCCAGTAACTGATGCCCAAGGCAAATCCCGAAGATGGGTTTCTTGCCGATGAGCTGGCGGATCGTCCGTATCGCATAGGTGACAGGCTCCGGGTCTCCGGGTCCATTCGAGAGGAAGATCCCGTCCGGATTCATTCCCAAGACCTGCTCAGCTGTCGTTGTGGCCGGTACCACAGTCAACTCGCACCCGATGTCAGCCAATAACCGCAGAATGTTTTGTTTGATGCCAAAATCAAATGCAACCACTCTTGGAGGATCGTATCCCCTGTCCTGCAACCGGGGATTGAGGTCTTTCGTGGACTCTGGCAACACGTGAATGGATCCTTCCTGCCACCTGTAAGGCTCGGCGCAGGTCACTCCCTGGACCAGATCCCGTCCAACCATGATGGGGGTTCGCCGAGTCCGCTCGACGAGAGATTCCGCGGCCAGATCCAGCGTCGACACCATGGCACGCATGGCCCCATGGTCTCGGATGTGACGAACCAGAGCGCGAGTGTCAACATCAGAAATACCGACGATATTATGCTTGCGCAGGTAATCAGGAAGAGTTTTGTCCTGGCGCCAGTTGCTGGAAACCCCGGCGATTTCCCTGACAATCAGTCCTTCCACAAAGGGACGCCGGGATTCTTCATCCTCGGAATTGACTCCATAGTTGCCAATGAGAGGGTAGGTGAGGGTGACTATTTGTCCGGCATAAGAGGGGTCAGTGAGGATTTCCTGGTAGCCAGTAAGGGAGGTATTAAAAACAACTTCGCCTGCAGTTTCTCCTTGCGCGCCAAACGACTTCCCCCTGAAAGTCAGCCCGTCTTCCAAGGCGAGCAAAGCTTCCATTGAATCTCCAATAGGTATGACTTTCGGTTTTCGTATCCGGTGTTAGAAATCAGGTCAGACTCACTCAAGAAATCCCACTTTCTCGACAGGCCAGTACCGAAAGACGGCCTTGCCATATATGTACTTTCTGGGTACCAGTCCCCAGGAGCGGCTGTCGTTACTCGCATTGCGGTGATCACCCAAGACGTAATAATAGTCTTCTTTGACTCTCACGGTTGGGTACGAATCCGAATCCAAATAGCCGCTGGGGACGTACCGCTCTTCTATCAGCTGCCCGTTAATATAAACCCGGCCATCTCGTATAGAAACAATATCCCCTGGAACTCCAACAACCCTTTTAATAAAGGACTTGCTGGGGTCCCTTGGATACCAGAAAACCACAATGTCTCCACGGTGGATTTCCTCAAAGTGGTAAATGAACTTGTTGACAAAGATCCGTTCCTGATCGATCAGTTCCGGCTGCATGCTGGTACCTTCGACCTTTACCGGTTGGTAGAGGAAGACTACCATCAGGATCGCTATAATCACGCCCAGAATAACGTCTTTGATCCAGCCTCGAATCTCGCCGATTAAACCAGGGTGAGTTTCACCGACACCCTGTGTCGTTGTTTCCTCAAGCTCGCCTTCATTTTGCATACGAGAATCGATTTTCCCCCTTTACTAACAAACCCGGTTGGTTATAACACAAATTCTCATAGCACTCAATATTCAGCCTCCGCTAACACTATAGATAGCAGAACGAGAGCAACGGTTGCCAGCGCTTCTTTCTCTCTCTATCTTGAAAATCATTCTCGTTGTCGTTCTCGACCTCGACAAAGAACCTTCCGAGTACGGCGACGAGCGACCGTGGCCCCGACGGAGCGGGGCCCTCCAGCATTTTCATCGACCGTCTTGACCTAGATAGGTCATGGGACACTTTCAAGAAAATGTGGTTTTAATGTGGGATCAGCACGTGTCACCGCTGTCACCCTGCGCGGCGACCTCCTAATCTAAACCGGTCGCCGCTCGGAGATCCGCTCCCACACCCTCCCCAAGGCCGCCATTTTCATAGGACGTGGCCCACCGGATGGAGAGACGGTAGACTTCTGAGGAATGACTGGCACCCCGCACAATCCACTCCACTCAGAAACCCCTATGGCTGCGTGATATGATATTGGGTATGGAATGCTTGAGATATTATGCGGCGGCCTGCCAAACAGACCAGCCCAACCCGAACACCCGGACCGAGATGAAACAAAACACGGCCAACATGCTGCGCATGATTGACCAAGCCGTAGTCGGATATGCTCCCTTTCTCCCCATCAAGCTTGTGGTGTTTCCGGAGTTTTCTCACTCAGCCCCGGTCTATCTCACCTCGCGGGAATTGCGCGAAAAGCTGGCCGTCCCCATTCCCAACGAGCACACCGAAAGAATGTGCGTGAAATCCAAGGAGTATGACCTCTACATTCAGACCGGAACCATGCTGGAGACTGACCCGCGTTGGCCCCAAGCCGTTTTCAACACCACCTGCCTGATTGGTCCTGAAGGCATTCTCTACAAGTATCGCAAGGTGAATCCATGGATCCCCTGGGAAGTCCATGCCAGCCCCCACGATCTGGAGGAGTACAGTGAACCGCTGTTCCCTGTGGCAAGGACACCCATCGGCAATATTGGGACAGCCATCTGCTACGATTGGCTTTTCCCGGAATCGTTGCGGCAATTGACGGCCAACGGCGCAGAAATTCTAGTTCGCGTTTCAGCTTATATGGACCCATTCGGGGCCACAGAACCCATGGACTGGTGGACGGTAGTTAATCGCTGCCGGGCATTGGAAAACACTGCATATGTTGTTGCATCCAACCAGGGGGCAAGCTTGCGGCATTACCCACCCTTTTCCTGGCCGGGCGGGAGCATGGTGGTGGACTATGACGGACGGATCCTGGCCCAAGCTTCGCCAGGCCCCGGTGAGAAGGTTGTGGTCGCGCCAATCGACATCGAGATGGTGCGCCACGAACGACGAACCCGGCGGGCACATCAGACGCTTGCCCATCTTCGCGCCGAAGCTTATCCAATGTACCAACAAAGCCATTACCCGCCGGGGTCCTTTGGACACAAGGAAGATGTTACCGTGAGCGACATTGAGAAGCAGATAGATGCCGCCAAACGTCGGGTGAATTACTTGGACAAAACGGAACCAGCTCCGTCAGCCGGCATTCAGGAACTGCTCGATCGTACGAAGCGGTAAAGCCAAGCGCAGAGTCACGGAGACGCAGAGAGTCAACCGAATTACGGAGGGTGACCTCAGCGGCTCAGCGGTGAAATCTTCACTTGTTTGCTTTTGGCGGCCTATGGCGATTCGGTGGGGGAGACACCTGAGGAAGAGATGCTGCGACCTGGTCGAACAAAGACTGAAGTGCAGTTTTCTTCTTCCTTCCCCCTTTACCCTGGCGGTAATCATGTTCGTGACGGCAGGTCTGGCAGCGCACCTTGCGCACTTCCCCCTCCACCATGCTGACAACGTAGTGGTTCATGAGAAGATGGCAACGGGTGCAATAATCGTCGATCAGGTCACCGAGTTGGGTCTCCTGTTCCACCATCTCTGATTCTCCTTGGAAAGAATCAACCGCTGAATATCGATCAACTGGGTTCCCAAGTAAGCGT
>DATKMG010000161.1:0-3977 GCA_035541995.1 Terriglobia bacterium | reverse complement strand
CGGCTGTGTCACGGCCTTCACCTACCACGCGCGAGGTCTTCCCGTTGTTGGGCAGTTCTTCCAGAAGGATGGCTGGAGGAATGAGTGGTCGTAGTGTATTTATCCGGAGATCATCGGTCATCCGAAACATAGTCTGCGCCGTGTCCCCTCCCTTTTGAGAATGTTTCTCGTGGCCATGCTCAGACTGTTTTTGTCACGAGTCAACCATGAGGTAACCTTACGGCAAAGACTGTAGAATTTGTTTCTTGCCCATCGAATCGATGTCAAGGGCCACAGCGTCCGACATTCCCGCTTCAGCCCCTCGAACTCGAGCCAGAGCCCTGTAGTAATCAAAATAGCGGAAGGAAGCGACTCCACCCCGAACGAACTCATAAGCTTTGGCGCATTTTTCCCAGCTTTCTATGGCTTCACTCACATCGACATACACGTAGGGAGTGAATCCCTCCTTGTCTTCCCAGTTTTCCGCGAAATAGATCGCTTTAACACCATTGTAGGCGGGATGATCGGTCTTCACACCAGCCAGAGAAGCCAGGAGTTCGGCATCCACGGTTATAGCACTGGCAGCAGCATGATCTTTGTGCATGCTGTGTTTCCAGTGCGTGATCAAGATCGAGGGTTTTACCGTCCGGATGACATCGGCAACGTATCGACGCACCTGCTCGTCATTGGGCAGTTCTGCGTCCTTGTACGGCCCAAAGATCAACTCTGCCCCGATTGCTGCTGCTGCCGTTTTCGCCTCGGCCTCTTTTTGACGGGCATATTCCTCAGGGGAGAGCTTCGGGTTTCCACGTTCCCCCAATGTCAGGTGAAGAATGACAACCCGGTCCCCGAGTTTCCTTTGCTTCGCCAGCACCGCCCCACAGGAAACCTCCATGTCACCTGCGTGGGCTCCCACAGCAAGCACGGTACGCTGGGGGGACTGCCTGCCCTGGGCAAATACACTAAGAGCAATTACCGATGCCATTAAGGTCGAACAGTTCAATATACGTGCCGATAAGCAAGAGAGCATATGACCTCCCAAATGAATGATGTTCTGTCACGGATGGGGGACCACGCGACCAGAGAAAGATTCAAGCATGTAAAGTCCAACGACCTCATCCCATCAACGCTCTTCCTCGAAGTCTCAAGCTGCGAGAGACAACGACCTGAACCAGGAAGATTCCCAATGCATTGGTGATCACCAGGGAAAACCCCAAAGGCAGCCCGTGGCTAGCCGAAATCTGGCCGACGAACCAAGGCAAACTCATTCCTCCAGCCAACGCGATGGTGAAGAGAATTCCAAAGGCAGTTCCTGAACTGTCAGAAAAGCGGCTGCCTGCCATGCCCAAAGCCGTTGGAAAGATTCCGGCCACGCTCAGTCCAAGCCCGATGATCCCGATATTAACGAGGGTGGGAGACCCGGCCATTAGCAGAATGGCCATGGAGATCACGACAGCCGGGGCACTGAGCAGAATCAGAGTTTGACCTGGAATCACCAATAGGAGTCGACTCAAGAGGAACCTCGCCACCATGATGGTACCCCAATAGGCAGCCAAAAGGTAAGAAGCCCGCGATAGCGGGATGCCCATGTACGAATTTAAATAAGTCGTGAGATATCCGCCGATGATGAATTCGTTGCCGGATTCGAAGAAGAGGAGAACTCCAAACAGGAGCAGCAGCGGGCTTCCGGCCATCCGGCGAACTTTGCTCCATTCAATTCTCCCTTCCTTCTTGGGCGTTGGATAGGTCGGCAGGCTGCAAACTATGGTAAGCGCCGCTGTTAATAGCGCAGCAAGATTCAGAATCGAACTCAAGGGCAAAGCGTTCAAAAGGACCCCAATAAAAAAGGGAAGCGATAGAGCGCCGAATCCAAAGAAGACTCCCAGGAGATTAAGTGCTGAGTTCTTTTGGGCCGGATTGGGATAAAGGTCCGCAACCAGCGTATTGGCGGCGCCGTTCAGGCAGCCGCCTGCCGTCCCAAGTAAAAATACACTGACCAGGAGGATCGTGAAAGAGGGCGACCAGCCAATCAGGAATAGTGCCAGGGACGTGCCAAGAGCGCCGGCCATCAAGATTCCCCTCATTCCGGCTTTATCCATCAATGGTCCCAGCACCGGCATGACCAGCATCATGGCGAGGTTCATGGTCAGGAAAAGCTCGCCCATCTGCCCCAATGCAAGGGAGAGATGCCTACCCAGCATGGGTAGGATTGCACCCAACACGGCCATCACAATCCCGAAAGTGAAGATCCCGAAGCAGGCGATCGCAAAAAGCAGACTTCTGTTGATGGGCCCACCATTGACCGCTGCGACTCTCATAATGAATCCTGTCGTCTGTCTCTGGCGTTGAATGAGTCGCTTATGACCGCGGGCTGTACAGAGCTTTACTGAATGCGACGAATACCTGCTGATTGTGATCCTTTTGCACCCCCGCCACATTGGGAGAAACAAAAGTGGGCGGATGAATGCCACGCTCAGCCAAGCGGGCTCCAACTTCGGCCACTATGGACATTGCAATAAATACTGAGGCCACGGTGGACCCGGCTGCCACTTTTTCAGGCCAACCCACGTCTACCTGTGAATCTTCCGGAACCACGCTATTGTCAATGGCAATGTCAGAAACATCCGCCAGCTTGAGACCGCTTGAATGATTGGGCTCGCAACTTCGGTAATTGCTGAGTGACGAGACGCTGATAACCTTGAGACCCTTGCTCCGCGCCTCTTGCGCGATCTCAATAGGTGCAGCATTCAGCCCCCCATGGGAGAACACCAGCATGCAATCTCCCGCCACCAGCGGATAACTCTGCAGGAAGACCCTGGCATAGCCTTCTTTTCTCTCCAGCCAGAGCAACTCCCTCGCCCCTCCCGGCCCTACAACGTTAAACCACATCAGTCGGGGATCATAGAGCGGGAAGAATCCCACGAAACTTCCATAGCGCGGAAACACGTCCAGGACAGGCAAGACAGAATGGCCACTGCCAAAAAGATAAACGCGTTTTTCAGAAGCGATGGCGGAAGCCATCAGTTCCCCCGATCGAGCGATCTTCTCCATTTGAGTAGAGTGAATCTGATCAAGGACCTTCGTTATCTTCTGATAATACAGCTCTGCCGACATGGAATTCCCTCCTTGAAAGACTTTTATGAAAAAGCAAGTTTTGGTAGCCACGGTTATTGCGCTCTTGGCAATAACCGTGGGCATTAGTCACCTTATGAAAGCCCACGATGAATTCAGAGTTCGAATTCATCGTGGCTACCCCTGCCATTTTCTTACGTGGTCGTGAACTTGACGAGGTCATGGGGCACTTTTATGAAAATGGCCGTTTGAAGGTGGACGCCGCGCTCCGTCGCGGCGACCCCGGGGCTAAACTCATCGCCGCTCGGAGATCGGCTCCCACTCTCGCCCTTCAGGTCCCCCATTTTCATCCGCGGGGGTGAACTTGAAAAGGTCACCGGTTTTGCTCAAGGTACACCAGTCGGGCTGCCCCCAGCAACCCAGCGTCTGCCCCGAGTTGGCTCAACTCAATTCGAGTCTTTCGGGCCGCTATGGGCTGCGCCCAGTCCAGGACTTGACGACATAACGGCTCAAAAACGAGATCAGCCGCATGCATCAAGCCTCCTCCCAATACCACCATCTGAGGATTCAGAATGCTGATGACGTTTGCCACCCCCATCGCCAGATAACCCGTGACCTCCTCGAGTGCCTCCAGGGCCAGGCGGTCCCCTAGGTGAGCGGCCTCCACGACTTGCTCTGTCGAGAGGTGTTGCGATGAAGGACCGGCCGGCCGATGAAGCATAGAGGGTCGGCCTGCAGCGAGGCGTTCAGCGGCCTTTCGGGCTAAGGCAGGTCCGGCGGCTTCGGATTCGAGGCAACCCAATTGCCGATACAGGACCTTTTTTTGCGGATCCACGGCGAACCAACCGATCGCTCCTGCAATGCCGTGGGCTCCCCTGGCTACCCTGCCGCCCGTGATGATCACAAGGCCAATGCCGGTACCGACA
>DATKMG010000160.1:0-5122 GCA_035541995.1 Terriglobia bacterium | reverse complement strand
GGGTTCTGTGGGGTTTATCTCAGGCAGGAAACACTCAAAAACAGCGGTCATCGCAATACTTTCAAAGAAAACAAGATCCTCAACAATGGCAGCCAGCAACAGGGCTATGGTTTTTATATTGACCCTTATGCCGGGGATACTGTCATTACCAATAATAGGATTGCCGAGACCCGCTCAGGCGCGGATCGGACTCAACGTTACGGGGTGTACAAAGCGGCCCATGCGGGATCGGTTCAGATGCAGGGGAATACGACTGAAGGCAATACCGATTACTACGAGGCGAAGAAGTAGGCCAGAACGGGACAGTTAAGGTCTTAGAATACAATCGTTTCTCTCTTTGCTCAGGAAATCTCAGGCATGATTCCCTTTCTTCGATTTATGCCCAACTTGTTCTGTACCTACGACGAAAAGCCAAACGCAGAGGCGCAAAGGCGCGGAGAAGACATGCGGACACGGAGGGCCGCAGATAAACGCGGGTAACTCGAAAGAATAAATCTCAGAATCGAAGTTTCCACATGCAAGACAGAAGGTCCGAGCGGTAGCCTCTCCTCAGGCCCTTCGCCAAGTGCTCAACCCGATATTATGTTTGGGCTGATAACCGTTTAGATCTTATGCGCGAAGTATTAAATGAGATCAGTCAATGCACGGCTTGAGGGCACCATTGCCTACCAGCTTAATCAACGCTAAACTTCTGTCCCAAAGCTTCAACCCACCTCCCACTGACATCCGAACCGACCGGAGGTGGGGATTCAGTCCGGCTGAAAATCCACCAGACAATGGGACCGGCTTTCCCCACGGCTTTTAAGGTCAATTGCCCCCTGGACCCCGGCAATCGATCCAGATTTAAATCAGAAATCGTAAACCCGGGACTGGTAAACCAGAGGGCGGAAGTTCCCTTGTAAAGTAATGCCCAGCCATTCTGAATTCGCCACGCCCCTTCCGGGCAGCCGTGCCAGTGATATGACAGTTCTGTGATCTTGCCTCCGTTGATTTGATCCGCCAGGACTACCAGACGGTCCCTGTAAAGCCAGATGGATCGTGAAACCTCGGTCGCTTCAAGTTCCTTCGGATAACATCCTGTCAAATCGAGTTTCACCCAGTAGATCCCCTTGTCTTTCTCTCCATGGGCAATGACTCGACCGGATTTGATTTCCTGGGCTTTGCCGTTTAGAACAGGCGCATTGTGAGCTGCCGGACCTAGAGTGAATTTTCTCTCCTCCCCCGGCATATACTGCTGGTAACCCGGATCTGCAATTATCCATCGGCCGGAAGTGCCGATGGTAATGGAGCCGTAGTCGAGATGGATATGTCCCGCCGGGGAATTGCTGGCCGCAACGGCTACTGCCAGGTCCTCTGCGTTCCATCCACTGCGTAGGACCTTGGCATAATGGGCATCCAGCAGGCCGGCAGCGGGCGTTGGTTGGGTTTGACCCAGAATTGTGGACAGGGAGTGCAGGCAAGCCAGCCCGTCGGACCGCAAGAGGTCCGGGCGACATCGACTCAGATACCAAGCTCGAACAGGATTGGGTTGGAATTGCTCGAGCCTGGCTTGGGCTGAAATGTGAAACGGCATGTGGCGTGGCTCGACATCGCCGATTTCCGCGACTTGAACAACTTCACCAGGAGCTCCCAATCTGTAAGATTCATTGAGGAAACCATCGAAGTCGAACTTCCTCAACATCTGTTCCCGTGCCGCCGCGGGCAAACTTTGGAGCCAGCATGCTACAAAATCGAGCAGATATCCATCATAACCAACTCCCTCGGTATAGCCTTGCTGTCGAAGGACCATCAGGACTTCGAGGAGCGTGCGAACTCGATCGTTGAGAGCAGGTGCGGCCTCATGGCGCCTGGCGTTGGCGGCCAGTGCAACACCGATCAATCCAATGAAAGGGATATTGTGAACTTTGGAGTATGGTTCAGCAGTCTTAAGAATATCCCCCGCTGACTGGGTATGGCCATACTTTTCCTCAACCCAGGGTGTGGCTTGAACGATCACCCGGTCTAGAGCCTTTCCCATTGAATCCCTTAACTCTGATTCCAGCCACCTCCACTGTATATAGGCCACCCAGAAAGTTCGAGCCGTGTGACCCAAGCAGAGGTCGAGTCTATGGTTCCGGGTGAATTCCGGCCACCTGGAAAGTGCCTCGAGTTCGCGGCTTGCCGTGGTGGCTGCCGAACGATCACCGAACCACTCGGCCGCCCAACCCAGACTGTTCAGCCTTTCTTCAATTTCCCAGGACAGCCAGATTTCCCAAGGATAGTCGGGTATCCCGGGAACAGGCAATCCAGGCTGCTCAAATCTCTGAAGGGCGAGCGGAAATGCCAGCCGTCTTCCAATTCGATAGTAATCGACGATAAGTTGCTTTTGAGCCAGACACTGATTGGCTCGCTTGCGGATCTCGGCCTCAATGGAAGCGCGCGTCAACAGGCGGGATACGCTTGTGGAGTCATCATGGAATGCGGAGCTGCTCAAGGATTGAGAATGGACCGACTTGAGAAAGAGACAACTGGAGGCCATCAGCCACAGGAAATGGACTCGAAGGCTATTGGGTCGTTTCATGATTGAAAGGATGCTCCTCTCCACTGATTGTTGTGGATTGGCTGAATCATAAGTTAGTAAACTTGGGCCCGTCAACGTGCGTTTGCCGGGGTTTACCTTGTCTATGGATCTTCCCTGCAGGAGCTAGAACCGGACTTTTCATTGTGAAGAAAGGCCATCATCATGATTTCCATGTTATCCCGAGTACATCCGAGTCTGCGAAGACGAGTCTTCGAGAAGGTGGGCACTGTAGGCTTCAATTTGTGGCTGCTGATGCAGATCAGTTGTCAGAAAACCCCAGAGAATCCACCCAATCCTGTCGTGCCCACTGATGCGCCACAGGTCAAATATGGAGTCACGGTCAAGAAGGGGCCTATGGATTCTGTTTTGCTCAAGGACTACACGCCGGAATCCTCGCTAGTGGTTCCTGAGACTTCTGTCCCGAAAGCCCGGTTCCCCGTGATTGACGTCCACGCGCATGTTTATGCTAATACTCCCGAAGAAGTAGCTGATTGGGTGCGAACTATGGATGAAGTCGGGATTGAGAAGACGGTTGTTCTGACGGAGGCCATTGGACCCGAATTTGATCATCTGGTCGATCTGTATATCAAACCTTATCCAAGCCGTTTCCAGCTTTATTGCGGCATCGACACCGCCCATTTCGAGGCCCCTGACTACCCGGAAAGAGTTGTGCATGAACTTGTTCGCTGCTATGAGAAAGGAGCCCGAGGAATCGGTGAGGTAACGGACAAAGGTTGGGGAATTGTTGGGACAATCGAGTCACCCTTGCCTCGGCCGCAACGACTGCACGTAGACGATCCGCGACTGGATGCATTCTGGGAAAAGTGTGCTGAATTAAAACTGCCTGTCAATCTCCATATCGCCGATCACCCCTCCTGCTGGAAACCTCTCGGGCCCAAGCAAGAACGAACCCCTGATTTTCAAGGGTTTAATCTCTACGGCAAAGATGTCTCGTCCTACGAAGAGCTGCTGGCAATCAGAGATCATTTACTGGCCAGCCATCCGAAGACTCGCTTCATTGCCTGTCATCTCAGCAATCAGGGAAATGATCTGGCAGTTCTGGCGAAGTCGCTGGATCGTTTTCCCAACCTTTTTGTGGATGTATCAGCGCGGGATTATGAAATTGGACGCCAGCCTCGAACCGCCGGGAAATTCCTGCAGCACTATCGGGAGCGGGTTCTTTTTGGTACAGACATGGGGAGGGAGAAGTTCATCTACCAGGGATGGTGGCGGTTGTTGGAGACCGGCGACGAATACATACCAGGACGCATCTGGTGGCGCTATTACGGCCTCGATCTGGCACCTGATGTACTGCAGAGTCTCTACCAAGGCAATGCCCGGCGATTGCTTAATTGGCAGTAATATCTCACCACAGAGGCACGGAGCGCACAGAGTCTATAATAATCGGTAGTCGTCCTCGTTCGCGTCGTTGTCATCGTTAGTTTCCGTGCCGAGGCTGGTAATGACGACGATGACGATTTACAGGAGAATTTCTCTGTGCCCTCTGTGTCTCCGTGGTGTGGCTATGCTTGTGCGGCGGCTAGGGCTATTCATTAGTAGGCAATAACCAGTGAATTGCAGCGTGTGAGCCCGGGGGCGTCAAGCTTGTAACTAGCGATTGCATTATGGAAGTCTTTCGGTCGCAGCACCTGCGTGTGGGAGCGTTCGCCGGCGGGAGTCTGATAACGATAGATCACCTTGATGGGAAAGGCGATGACTGCCGCATCTCTAACTTTGAAGTGAATGGTATTCGTTCCAGCACTGATTCGGGGAATCGCCATGATTCCGTTTTCAAAAAATGTTTCTAATTTTAGGGACTTAACTCCTGCCGGTCTTGTCCTGGCTGGGTTGGGTTGTAAGGAAAGGCGAATCTGGAACCGGTAAACACCATGGATGCTGACATCCTTGCCGTTGAACCGAGAACGGCCCAGCTCACAGCGAAAGGGTTGTGGCCCGGACTGCAGGACTTGCCAGCCTGACCAGACATCTGGCTCACTCTCGGCTTGTGATTTCGGGCGGAGGACCCTGATTTCCACGACTGGTTGATCATCGCTAGAGGCCACCCAATCGCCCGCAAGCAGGCCATCCACCCACACATAGGGACAATAGAAATCGAATGTGATGTTCCCCCCTCCTGCAGTCTGTGCAGGCCTTAAGAATGGCGAGGTCCAGTTATTTAACATGTCCGTAATGGCTGGCGCATTCTGTGGAAAACTGGGGTCCTGCAAATCAGGCTCATAAATTAAGCGACCCCAGGCCTGACCTATGGTCCGTCCTCCGCTAACTTCGGCGTTATACCCTTCATCGCGGGGCACGGTCGTCAGATAAGGGGCGCACTTGGAGTAGTTGGGATCGTATTTGACCCAATTGCCGTCCAGCATGGTTTCGGTGACACGGTAAAACCGACCCGAAGGCCTGAATGGTTCCTCCCCTTTCGATTCAAAACCAGCCGGGACGTAGAATCTACGTGCTTTGTTGTCCCAGTGACGTTCCAGGGTGACTCCTTTGGCCAGCTGGAACGACATGTCGTGGTATCTGGTTCCCATCTGGTACTGGCCATTC
>DATKMG010000159.1:0-6934 GCA_035541995.1 Terriglobia bacterium | reverse complement strand
GACCCAGCTGTTGGCCACATGCTTCAACCCTGCCTCGAGCTGATTGATGGGCAGCAGACCATCAATGGTCGCAATGGTTGGCGTCAACCAGGAAATAGCCCTCAGCTGAGAGAGTATGGGGATACCCTCGGGGTATACGTTATGAAACCAGTAGATTGTGTGTTCGATCTGTTCGTTCATGGTGGGCCATCTTCTTCTATTCCAGGAAAACAATTCCGGTCGATTATGAACAGTTCGGCCTAAGGTAATCCGCGCATCAGGCCCCCCCTGAATGCCATGACTAAGATTTGCCAGTTCCCGTTGTGATCCAACACTTCAGCTGGCCACGACGGGTGTGGAAGTGAGAATAATGCCGTACACCACGCGTCGATTGTTCGCCACGAATGTAATTCCGTATTCCTTTATCCTGTACTGGTTTGATGCCCGTTCATAGAATTAGGCGCTCAAAAAGCGCCTGTCGGAATCGATGGCCGTTAGTGTGTCCAACCTTTCCACCGAAACGTTCCAAATTTCTGAGGATCTGTGACCTCGTCGGGAATCTCGATCCCGAAGACTGCACTATCCTGCCTGACAGTTATGCGAACTCCCTTTGCGGGGACCGTTATTTCCTCTTCCCAGGGAAATTCCTTGCCCTGTAGGGTCTTGAAGAATTTGGTAACCATAAATGTTCGGAGGATGTTGCCTTGTCCATCCAGATGCTGGCTCTTCAACATCAAGAAATTATCCTTCGAGACCCACTGCAGCCGCTCCCCTTTGGTTTGCGAAATGGGTATCTTGATGACGTAACATTCGCGGCCGTCGAGCGGTTCTTCTCTTAGTACCGCCTTCTCTGCTTCCGCCTTGCCAAGAAAACGCTGCAAGTCTTCTGTGGTGATTCCGGTGCCGCCTACATCCACGGAAGGGTCATCCGCTGCCACAGGCATTGTCTTGTACGTTCCAGGAAGATACATGTATGCAGAGGGCTCCTGTCCGGCCTGTTCCAAGAACAGGTATCTCAACCCATTGGATTCTTTAGGTTCGTAGAAATCTAGGAAGTAGCTCCCCTTACCCTCTTGCACCTTGGCCATCAGCCACAGAGCACGACTCGAAATAACCTTGTTTCCTTTGAAAGCTTTAAAAGTAAGGGACACGCGAAAGTTGTCACTGAAGCTTTGCTTGTCGACCTGCTCAAGGATCTCCTGCGCGGTCATCGCGTGGACATTAGTTGCCAGAACAGCGAGAAAAGAGGTTATTAAGATAAGTGAAATCCATTTTAGCTCGCCTAGTCGGCGCGGACGAGCCATAATGTGGATCATCCAGTCTTTAACCAGCATCTCACTACCTCCGTGCCAACGGTGTGCATTCTGCGCTATCACCGCTAATCTAGAGCCAAAAAACTATTGACTTCGATTCTGTGACTCACAACGTTCTGATAGTCATTATTGCGAGCGAATCAATTTCTGCGGGCATGTTGCTACTCCTGTCCGCGATATTGTCCAAATCATCTGGAATTATTCGGCGGTCCTGCTCCTTTATCCTGTACTGGTTTGCTGCCTTATGGTTTCCCTTCCGACTCGCGCCCCCCTCTAGCTTTGCTGATCTTTTCTATGACATAAAACATCATCGGGATGAGGAAGATGGCGATCCCGGTTGCCGCGAGCATGCCACCAATCACGGCCGAGCCCATCACTTGCCGCGCCAGGGCCCCAGCTCCGCTGGCAACAGCCAGTGGAACACAGCCGAGAATGAACGCGAAGGAGGTCATCAGGATCGGGCGTAGCCTGACCCGCGCTCCTGAAAGCGCCGCGTCCATCAGATCTTTGCCCCCTTCGTACTCGCTTTTTGCAAATTCCACGATAAGTATCGCGTTCTTGGCGGCCAGTCCTATGAGGACAATCAACGCGATCTGACCGTAAATGTTGAAAACCATTTCGCGCCCCAGAAGCGCCACAAACGCTCCGAACACGGCAATGGGTGTGCTGAGCAGAACACTGAATGGCAGCGACCAACTCTCATAAAGCGCGGCGAGTATGAGAAAGACGAACAGTAGTGAGAGCGCAGATATGGCAGCGGGCGAGATGCCTTGCTGTGCCTGTTGCTCTTGGAAGGACATGCCCATATAATCGAAGCCCATGTCTGAAGGCATGGTTTCTCTAAAAACTTCCTCCAGGGCATTCATCACCTGCTGCGTGCTGTATCCCGGCGCAGCCATCGCATTTATCTGCGCTGAACGGTAGAGGTTATAGCGCATGGTGAACTCGGGACCCGAGCGCCACTCCGTTCGGGTCACTGCTGATAGCGGAACCGGGTCGCCCGTAGAGTTCCTTACATAGAATTGGTTCAAGTAACTGACGTCTGTACGGTAATCCCCTTCGGCCTCTACATACACCTGCCATTGTCTGCCGAAGCGGTTGAAATAATTTACGAACAGCCCGCCCATAAACGCCTGCAGCGTGCCATACACCTGCCCCAGATCCACGCCCTGGCTCAAGACTTTGTCGCGGTCCACATCAACAAAATACTGTGGTACGTCCGGCAGGAGGGTTGTAAATACCTGCGCGAGTTCAGGCCGCTTCTGTGCCGCTGCCATGAATTTCCGGGTGTTGTCCGCCAGGAACCCGATGTCTCTGCCCGCACGGTCTTCGAGAATAAAGGTTATCCCTCCCGCAGTACCAATTCCCTGGATTGCCGGCGGGGGAAAGGCCAATGCAATTCCCTGCGGCAGTTGGCTGAGTTGGCGGTTGAGGCTGGCGATGATGGCCGGCGCCTTCTCTTCGGCACGCTGCCTCTCGGACCAGTCCTTGAGTTTAATGAAGAAAAAGCCGCTGTAGGTGTTTTGTATAAGGCTTAAGAGATTGAAGCCGATAATTGTAGTGCAGTTTTCCACGCCGGGAGTGTTCATGATGATCTGTTCTACCTGCTTGCCTGCTTCCGAGGTACGTTCAAGCGAGGCAGCATTAGGCAGTTGAATAACGGCGAATATGTAGCCCAGGTCCTCTTCCGGCAGAAACCCGCCCGGGAGCTTCTTACCGAGGAAAACGATCCCGATGCTCATGATAGCGAGAATGACAAATCCAATAACCGCCTTTCGGATAAGGCCCCTCGACACGCTAACATAACCCTCGGTTCCACGGCCGAGCATCTTGTTAAACGCGTTAAAAAACCGATGTAGCGGGCCCCTCGCCTCCTTTTTCGGCTGAAGAAAGATTGAACAAAGCGCAGGGCTCAAAGTCAAAGCGTTGAAAGCGGAAAGAAGCACCGAGATCGCAATAGTGACGGCAAATTGGGTGTACAGCCTGCCGGTAATGCCAGGGATGAATACCGTCGGGAGAAACACGGCTGCCAGGACGAGTGCGACGGCTATAACAGGGCTCGCAACCTCCTCCATGGCCCTAAGGGCCGCTTCTTTAGGCGTCATTCCGTTCTCTATATGGTGTTGCACTGCCTCTACGACGACAATGGCGTCGTCAACTACCAGCCCTATTGCAACTACCAATCCCATGAGGGCAATCGGATTTATCGAGAAATCCAGTACGGGGAAAAAAGCGAAGGTGCCGATGAGCGACACCGGCACAGCTATAATGGGAATAAGTGTGGCCCGCCACCCTTGGAGGAAGACGAACACGACGATGATGACGAGGAAGATGGAAATGAATAAGGTCTCGACAATCTCTTTTATCCCTTCGGTGACGGAAAGCGTCGTGTCCAATGCGAGTTCATAATCGAGGTCAGCCGGAAAGGAGTCCTTGATTTTGGCCATCACCTTCTTGGCGCCAGTCGCCGCTTCCAGGGCGTTCGAGCCCGGAAGTTGAAAGAGCGCCAAGACTGCAGTCGGCTTGCCTTTGAAACGTCCCTGAATGTTGTAGGTTTGGGCTCCCAGTTCGAGGCGGGCAACATCCCTCAGTCGCACGAGGGAACCGTCAGGATTGGCGCGAACCACGATCGCGCCGAACTCTTCAGGGGTTAGCAGTCGTCCCTGGGCCCGGATCGTAAAGGTGAACTCCTGTCCGGGAGGACACGGCTCTCCCGCAACCTGTCCCGACGGGTTTACCGTATTCTGTTTCTGTATAGCGTCTACGATCTCGGGGACAGTAATATTGAGCTTGGCCAACCGATCCGGGCGGACCCAACAGCGCATGGCGTACTGCCCTGCGCCGAAGACTGTCACCCTGGAGATGCCTTTTACCCGAGTCAATTGGTCGACAATGTTAATGTAGGCATAATTCGCAAGGAAAGTCTCATCATGGCTTCCTTCAGGCGAATAGAGTGTAAAGATAATGAGCGGCGTGGTAAGCGACTTTTGGACCGTTACCCCGAAGGCTCTCACCTCGGCCGGGAACTGGCTCTCTGCCTGGGACTCTCTCTGTTGGGCTAGTATCTGGTCTGTGTTGGGGTCGGTCTTCACGTCGAAATTAACATACAGCTGCATCTCGCCGTTGTTGGCGTTAAGGGAATACATGTAGTTCATGTTGTCTACGCCGCTCATCCGCTGTTCAAGCGGGGTGGCAACAGACTGCTCGACCGTCAGGGCATCGGCGCCCACATAATGCGCTTCCAGGAGGATTTCGGGCGGAATAATGTTGGGATACTGGGCCACCGGGAGCCCCGCCATTGCGACCAGACCAACGATTACTATTACGATAGCGATTACTATTGCAACGATAGGGCGTCTGATAAAGAACCGGTACATGACGGTTATCTCCCTTCTGTCGCGGGCAGGTGTTCCGGCTTTGTAGTAGCTTTAGGAACTGCCACGGGAGAGGAGGGGGCAAAGGGCTTCGGATTCACGAGCATTCCTTGCTTTACCTTCTGGACCCCTTCAGCTAGGACGCGTTCGCCAGGTTTAAGACCTTCTTCGATTTCCCAAAGGGAGCCATAACGCTCTCCGAGCTTGACAGTCCGGATATCGACCTTATTTCCGGTGTCCACCACGGCCACCTCAAACGTACCCTGGAGTTCGGTCACCGCCCGCTGGGGTACGAGCAGCGCCCCCTTTTTAGTGTCGATCAAAACTCGGACCCTTACGAACTGACCGGGACGGAGGAGGTAGTTCGGATTCGGAAAGAGCGCCTGGACCCCCAGTGTCCCTGTCCTTACGTCCACCTGCCGGTCCATCGCGTAGAATCTTCCTTTGTGAGGATAGACCGACCCGTCTTGCGATATCAGTTCTGCCTGCATCTTTTCTGCTTGTTCTAAAACAGAAGCAGGGCTGGTAACCGGTAGTCGTTTCATCCAGTTGATATAATCCTGTTCGCTGATAGAGAATTTCACCTTGATCGGGTCGATCGTAGAAACGGTCGTCAGCTCTCTGCTCTGACCTGCAGGACCAACAAGGTCACCTACCTGAGCCTTGGCAATGCCGGCCACACCATCGATGGGGGACGTGATTTTGGTGAAGCCAAGGTCGAGCTGGGCCTTCTCTAGCGCAGCCTTGGCCGCAAGCACTTGCCCCTCGGCTGATTTGTCGGCGGCGAGGTACGAATCAAAGGTTTCCTTGCTTATCGCGCCCGAATCTAAAAGGGGTTGATGGCGGAGGAAGTTAGCATGGGCATTTATATAGAGCGCCTCCATCCGTGAAAGGTTGCCTTTGGCTTGGTCTAGGCCGGCCTCGAAGGGACGGGGATCAATTTCGAAAAGCATCTTCCCCTTCTTGACCGGCTCCCCCTCCTTGTAATCCTGGCTGATCAGGTATCCCGTGACCTGCGCCAGGATGGTGGCATTCACCAGGCCGTCGGTTGTGCCAACCCACTCGCGTACGATGGGGACGTCTTTCTGGAGAACCTCCGCAATTTCCACAACAGGCGGCGGCATCGCCGCCTGTTGTTCCTTGCCACACGCGGAGAGCCAGAGGAACGCGGTACATACAAGAACTAATAGCGCACTGTGCGTGATGGCGACGAATCCGTAACCGATTCCAGATACTCTCAAGTGTAGCATGTTCTCTCCTCCCAATACGTTTCACACGATAACCGTGACCTGATGACCTATTCAGCTGAAAACGTTATCCCCGGGGCAATAGTATTACCCACAGCATTGGAACATACTAAGATCCGATCACTCGGCGAGCTTCTTGAACGCCTGCTTGATCTGGGAGATCCCAGCGGACAGTTCTTTTTCAAAGGCGGCCGCTTTGTCCTTGGCCATACTCCTTTTTCCCTGGAGCTGGGTTTTGAATTTACTGATTTGCGCCAGGAGATCCTTCTTTTTATTCTCAAACTGGGCCTTCGCCTCGACCTTTTTCATAAACAACCGAGCTTCCAGTGCCTCGGCCACTGCCTCGTATTCAATCTCAGCTGCGATGTATTTGTCGACTGCCTTATGAAGCGAGTCATCAAGGGCCTTACCGGCAGCGTCCAGATGCCTATCCAACGTGGCCTCCAACGTGGCAATCGAGTGTTCGATCTTCTTCCGTCTGGCCTCGAACGCTTCTCTAGCCTCGGCCTTGCCTAAAGCCAACTGGACCTGCAGATCGTCAAACTGTGCCTCTATCTCCTTTTTTTTGTCCTCAGCGATCCCTTTCGCTTTAGCCACTGCTGATTTGAACTTATCCAAGGCTTCGTTCAACTTTTTCTTGCGAACTTCAAGCTTGGCCAGTGCCTGCTCTTCGGTCTGTTGCAGTTGCGTCTCAAACGCTGTCGCGCTGGCCTCCCATCTGTCCAATTTTGTGTCGATGGCTTCCCTGATTTCTTTAATCTTTGACATTGGATTCTCCCTTTCAGGTTTGATTTGTAAGGCGGTCTTGCCTCCGCCACGTGTCTATTGACCTATTTGAGCGTCCTTACTACGCCCAAGCCACAATTGTGGCCAACTTGCCATCGTTAGGAGCCTTCTTCGTGGCTCGAGGCGATTCCCATTTGCGCAACTGAGGGCATCCTAACGGGGATGGTGAAGAAAAACGTCGAGCCTTTACCCGGCTTGGATTCGACCCAGATGCGCCCTCCGTGATGCTCGACGA
>DATKMG010000158.1:0-3140 GCA_035541995.1 Terriglobia bacterium | reverse complement strand
CCGAGGTTGCGGTTCCAACGACGTCTACCATTGGTTTAAGCAGTGGAGCAAGATTTTGATAAATCAATGCCGAGAAATTGGATCTCCCGTCCTGTGGGAGCAGTTTCGTGAAGGTTTCTGAACGAGGCAGCACATAGCCGGTGGTTCGGAATTGAATGGCCTGATCCAAGAGCACCCGGCTGGCGGCGGCTACCAGATAGCCGTCTATGTAGAAGTAGTCCGCCTCCACCCCAGGTTGATCCAAACTCAACCTGTAATAGGTCAATCCGTTGGCCCGCACTTGTTCCAACTTCATCGGGGGCTTTCCAGCAGAAGCGGTTTCACGTTTGAAACCCTCCACTGCCAGTTCCACGGCTTTTTGCAGTCTTGCAGGGTCATTGACTTCTACAATTACCTTCCAGGAGGGTTTCGGCAATACCGGGCCATCTAATGCAAAGGCGAACTCACCTCCGAGTGGAGCAGCTAAGTCTTCTCGAATGTTAATGCCGTGCTCCGATTGAAACGAATCCAGATGCTGCTGGAACGCACCGTTCTGCTGCCCCAACAGATCGAACAAATCGTCGAGCAGCAATGCCGGGTTCTTGACCACAAATGCTGAAACCAGATGAGCTTCTGGAGAGACAAAATTGAGCGAACCCATGGGCCCTGGCGATCCCAACCAGGAGGTTAGTCCTCGTCGCGGTTTATCAAAACTCAGGGAAGCCGAGTTTTCAGTCTTCCCCTGGCTCTCCTTGTGCTCGACAATCAAGTGTTTCAGATTAAGAATGCCTGCACGTTCCAGGAATTCTGCCTTTCTCTGACTCTGACTTGTATCACTGTGACTTCCGCCATTTTGACCAACCAACTGCTTCATATCCAAGCCAAAGAGCCAGCCCACGCCCCCTTGATAGCATTCAGACAGTTGTCCATAGAATTCAGTTCTGGCAAAAGACTGAGATGTGGATTCGTTCAAAGCGGCACTGAGACGCTGAAGCTCAGCAACACTGGAGGAAGCAGCCAGCAGTCCATCCTTGTAATAAAGGAAGACAGGAGTAGGAGATTCTTTGGTTGCGTTCTGAATAATAGACTCCGGACTCTCGATAATTTGCAGGGCTGGTTTGGCTTTGGCATTAGCATTCAGCTTCTCAACCTCGGCATGAAGAAACGCGGGGAAACCGGACGATCGAGTGACTTCTGTCAAAAGCATAAAACCCGAATATCGGCCGGCTTTATCCTTGGGGACAGCCAACACCAATTCGTCGCCCAGGTATTCTCCAAAATTCCTGACCTTCTCGATAATTGCAGCAAGATTCGGCTCGCCACGCGAGGCCGCATTCAATTCCTCTTGCCACTGCCGCAATGCCTCATTCTGCTGGATACGCTCTTCGAGGAGGCGGTGCCCTTCGCTGAGGGTTTTGCTGAAATTCGGGATCGCAGCCACAATGACGGTGTCAACAGGAAGGAGGGGGAGGAGCCGACTCGAGTAACGCAGCCCCGGAACAAGTCCCGCTTTCTCCAGTTGCCCCTTCACGACTTTCAGCTCCCTCAACAAAGCACTGTACCTCAAGACATTCCGGCTCCAGGCTATTTCCGATTCTACAGGAGTCGAGCCGAGGCTCGAGCTAGTGGTTAACTGCTGTCCTGGATGTAAGAGAGTTGTCTGCTTCCCCTCCTGGTCAACCTTGACCTCCCCCTCTACCACTGAGACCCTGGCGCCTTTCAGACCCTGATTGACTGCAAACACCGTCCCTCTGACAGACACCAGGCAGTCCGGGGTGGATACCTGCAATCGGCCTAATCGTTGCTTAGCCGCCTGAATAATTACGCTCCCACGATCCAGATGAATCGTGGTACCCCTCCAACTTCTGGACAGGGAGAGTTCAGACCGGGAACCCAATTCGATGGACGATCCATCCACGAGCCGGATCATGGCTCCAGAAGCGTTGGTGGTCCGGATTACTTCGTCTCCATGCAAGACTGCCTGTTGAAGCAACGGATTTACCCCTCCCCGACTCACCTGGTAAAGTATTCCCTCAATCGCTTCTACCTTGCCCACTGGGCCACGGTTCACCAAACGATCACTCAAGCCCATCCACCAAGCGATTCCAACACCAATCAAGAGAGCAGCCGCAGCGGCCCAAACCCACCTTGGCTCATAACCTGCGGAGATCCGTTGCCTTTCTCTCTTTGGAGGCGCTTGGTTGGTGGACCTGCCAAATCGGGCAGCCTCAAACGCTTTTCGGCAGGTCAAACAAGAACGGAGGTGATCTTCCAGGAGAACGTACCAGGAATCTTGTTTGTCATGCTCTGGGGTCAATTGCCCCTTCGCAGACTCAACGTTGGTACTTTCTTTGCGGATCCTGAGGTATTCGGGAAATAGTGCTTGGAAATCCCGACAGCCGTGAAGGCTTGGCTTCGACACTAGATTGGTTTCAAAGACACTCCCGGCACTCACTTCCGAACCTGCCGACAGTTCCTTGGCCACTTCTCTCCAAACCCGAGTGGCGGCGTTGTCAATTTGTGCCGGGTCGAGTTCTTCATCTCGGATTTCCGCAATGGCTTGATCCAGGATCCTTTCAACATCTCGATCTTTGAATTTCATAATTCTCCCCCCAAAAACAAACGCATGTCATTGAGGAGCCGAGTTCGGATCCGATGGAGCAATACCGCTACCGTGGTATGCGGTAAATCAACAAGTGCAGCTATCTCCTTGTTTCCGTAACCTTCAAATGCCGATAAAACGAAAATCTCGGCATCCCTTGGCTTTAGATCCGCAACGGATTTTCGAAGGAATCCCCGGATTTCCTTGGCCATCATCCGATGGTCTGGGTTAGACGCTGGCCCGTCTTCCAGATGCATTTCCACCTCATCCAGAGGAACACGCCTGCTGGAATGAAGGGAACGTAACTGGTCAATGGCAGCATTAATTGCTGCCCGTCGAAAATAGCTGGGTGCGCTTCCCCCCAATTCAGGCAAGGCATCCTGTCGAACCAATCTTAAGAATACAGATTGCAGGATGTCCTCTGCATCGGACGAATTCCCCGTGACCCGATAAGCCGTTCGATACACTAAATCGTGGTAATCAGAAAACATCTGCTCAAGAACGGTTACCGGCGAGGGTGCTGTCTCCCGGGCGGTGACGGCTAACACTGTTTCCTCCT
>DATKMG010000157.1:0-6181 GCA_035541995.1 Terriglobia bacterium | reverse complement strand
GAAATTAACGTTCACTTCTTGGAAGAGAACATCCCGATATCGAACAGAATGCGACCGGAAAAAAGGATCTGCGGCATCCTCTAGATCCGTGATCAACCCTGCACTCTTGGAATGCTTCGATCCCGCGGCCAATTGGTTGGTGTTGTAACTAGGACATAACCCGTTTGGTGTTTTCAACCGAAAAGAAGATGGTTGGGTGATACTGAATTTACCGCAAATTAAAATGCGTTCCTCATTTTGAAGTCGAAAGGAGCACGCTAGTGAGGGCTTATAGGACAGCAATATTGATTTTGGTCGTGGTATTGATGGGTGCAACATTCGTCAGAGCACAAAAGGACGCGGACGGGAGTCAGGATCATCCGCTCGTCACCCGCATGCCGGGCTACTTCATTGATGGCTACCATGTCGATGAATTTGCCGCTTTTGACCCTACTGTCATCGGTGGTAAGGAGGTTCATTGGGAGGGCAAAAAGTATTCGATCACCTATTCCCGGACAGAGGGCGCCGCTGCGGTGAGCATGCTCCAGATTATCCGCAATTACCAGAGTGCACTAAAGAGTGCGGGAGCCAAGATTCTCGGGGGCGATGAGAGACGTCTTGCTGCTGAACTTCGGAAGACTGGCGCCATGTCAGGGATCTATGTGGAATGTTTCAATGAGGGCCGCAGCTATGAAGTTACCATCGTCGAATCTCAAGCTATGCGCCAGGATGTCACGGCGGATGCCAATGCGATGGGGAAAGATATAGCCGCAACTGGCAAGACGATCATCTATGGGATCTATTTCGATACGGGTTCGGCCACAATCAAGCCGGAATCGGAATCAGCCCTGGTGGAGATGGCCAAACTTCTGAAAAACACCCCGACTTTAAAGGCGTTTATCGTTGGTCACACCGACAACGCCGGTACCCTTGAGCTCAACCTCAAACTGTCCTCCGATCGTGCTGATGCGGTCCTCAAAGCGCTGGTTGCACGAGGGATTGTTCCTGACCGGCTGAAAGCAGCGGGGGTCGGTCCCTATTGCCCGATCGGCTCCAATGCCAACGAGCAGGGAAAGGCCCAGAACCGGCGAGTGGAATTGGTGGGACAGTAGAAGGAATGAATCGGCCGTCGTCCTTTCTCCATTTAGTGATAACAGGTTCGGACCTCTTCTGTCAGCTGGGATTTCGAAGTCACTGGCATACCAGAAACAAGAGTAACAGCAACGAGGGGTAACCTGCCTCCTTATTCACATCGCAAGGCCACCATCGGATCAAGCAAGCTGACGCGGCGGGCAGGAACATAGCAAGCGAGTAGCGCTACTGCGATTAGGAATAAGGTAACGACGCTAAATGTTAGCGGATCTGTGGGAGAAATTCCGTGCAACAAGCTGGCAAGGAGTCTGGTGAGGGCAAACGAAGCCAGCACACCCAGACCGGACCCAGCCATGATCAGTTTCAAACCCTTTCCGATGATCAACCTTAAAATATCTTTGGGACCCCCTCCCAATGCCATGCGAATGCCCACCTCTTGAGTGTGTACTGCCACATAGTAAGAGATTACGCCATAGATTCCTGATGCGGCTAAAAGAAAAGCCAAAACGGCGAAGCATCCGATCATATACATGACTAGTTGTTGGGACGCCATTGTTGTCAACAGTACCCCATCTAAGGTGGAAACGTTCGCCACGACTTGAGTGTGGTCCAACCGTAATACTTCTTGCCGGATAGCGGTCGTGAGCGCGGGAAGGTCGGCCTGGGAACGCACGAGCAGGCTCACTGGAGCTATTGGATATTGGTAGTAGGGGACGTAAACAATGGGTTCTGCTTTCTCGATGAGTCCCTTTTGTCTGATATTTCCGACAATGCCAATGATGCTTGCCCACGATCCTTCATATGAAATGCGCGTGCCCAAAGGATCTTGATCCCCCCAATATTTTCTGGCCAAGGCGTCAGAAATTAAAACCACTCTTGGGGCCGATTCGTTATCGTGATCGGAAAAGAACCGTCCCCGTTTCAAAGCAATCTCCAGGAGTTTAAAATACTGAGGTGTCACATTAATCAACATCTCGGTGGGCGTTTGGCTGCCTTCCCTGGGGACTGGTCTTCCCTCAATAGAGAATGAACAGCTTTTACTGCCTTCGCCAGGTACATTGCTGGCCAATCCACAGGCGGTAACAGCCGGCAAATTCATCACACGATCCAGCAACGGCTGATAGAATTCCACGCGTTTGAAGTCAAACCAACTTCCGGGCCGGGAAATCTCCATGGTCAAAACATGATCCGACTTAAATCCGGGATCTGTCTTCCATATCTGAACAAAGTTTCTGATCAAGAGTCCTGCTCCAATCAATAGCATCAGGGAAACACCCATCTCGAATATGATCAGCATTCCTTTTAGCTTCTGACGAAATGGGGTAGCAGACATTCCTCTTCCAGAGCTCTTCAAAGAGGTATTGAAATCAACCTTAAGAGTCTCAAGTGCCGGGATTAAGCCAAAAATAAGGCCGGTAAGAATTGCTAATGCAAAGATATAACCAACCACTTGGACCTCGAGGTGAATTGACGGGATTCCGAGGGCCGGACCTGCAAATAAAGCACTGATCAAATCAACGCTGAAACTCGCCACTAAAAGTCCGGCCACGCCGCCAGAAAGCGACAGCAGTAGACTCTCTGTCAACAAAAAGCGGATCAGCCTGCCTTTCGCTGCTCCCATCGAAATGCGGATGGCCATCTCTTTTTCCCGTTCAGCGGCTCGTGCCAGCAATAAATTGGCAACATTTGCGCAGGCAATCATCAAAACAAAACCGACAGCTCCCAGCAGGATTATCAGTATCTTCGATAAGTGACCCGTAACAGAGTCACGCATTTTTTCAGCAACAGTATTCCAGCCAGTGCAATACTTGGGAAATTGCTCGGCATTCACTTTATCGAGAATGTTCAGGTTGGCTTGGGCTTGCCGCAGGTTTACGGAGGGTTTCAACCTCGCTATACCTACAAGAAAAGTGTTCCCACGATGCAGATATTGATCCGGAACTGAAAGCGGAATCCATATCTCTGGGTTTCGGAATCCACTGGATAACTCGAACGCCCTGAAGCTCTGTGGTAAGACACCAACAATGGTATATGGAGTTCCAACTGTAATTGGTTTACCCAAAACATCCTGACGGGCTCCAAACCGGTTTTGCCAATATTCATAACTCAGCAAGGCCAAGGGAGCACGAAAGGGGGTACTCTCCTCATCGGTCAGGAGACGTCCAAGCATTGGCGTCACGCCTAATGCAGGGAAGAAACCTTTAGTAAAAGCCCCCAAAGTCACTCGTTCCGGGACACCGCCTGCAACAACATCAGTGGGGACACACATAAATGCTCCCGCGTTCTCAAATACTTTGTCTAGAGTCTGCCAGTCTTTCACAGAGGGGAAAGAGTTTGGGATCTTTTCGGTTCCGAATAATCTAGGGCACCTTTGAGAGAGCACCACCAGCCGGTCAGGATCGCGATAGGGTAGAGATTTAAGTAATACCTCGTAGACAATACTGAAAATCGCGCTATTAAAACCAATCCCCAACGCCAGAATAATGACGATCATGGCAGTAAAGCCGGGTTTTTTCCTGAGAATCCGCATGGCAAATTTCAGATCTTGAACCATTGCTTTTGTCCTCGTCTAGAATCGCATCCCCTTGACATTTTTCGGGACGGCAATTCAAATACCAATGCTCATAAAAATATTAAACTTGAATTCAATAGGTTAGTAATCGACATAGCAGTATTCCATTGAGTTTGTTGTTCACTTCTGGGAAGAAAACATCCCGATATCGAACAGAGTCGATGAATTTGCCGGCTTCGGCTTGAATTGCAAGCCAGTCCGAATGGCCGGTTGAAATCGGAGGCTTTACGGGATAAGCTTAGGTGAGATAAGAGACAATGTGGCGCGGCGACACCTTTTTTTCTGGGGCTTGAAGGGCGGACGGTTTCTGGTTCGCCTTGCGGCATATGAGGTCGTTCCGGTGATGGCTCCTGCTCTCCTGGTACTCCTGACGATCCGCAGTCCACGCCAAATGCTCCGTATCGATAAGCGAAGACCGGTCGTATCTCGGCTCGCGACAATCGCACAGCGAAGGAGGTTCCGATGTCCATTCGACCAATCAAGCGGCTTATCAAATCCAAGCCAACTTTGGAAGGTGCAGGCGTGCACTTGCGCCGTGCCTTCGGGTTCGGCAACACTTCAGACTTCGACCCGTTCCTCCTGCTCGACGACTTTCGTAATGAGCGTCCGGAGGATTACCTGGCCGGCTTCCCCTGGCACCCGCACCGGGGGATCGAAACGATCACGTACGTTCTGGCTGGAACAGTCGAGCACGGCGACAGCTTGGGAAACAGCGGTTCCATCGCCGCAGGCGACGTCCAGTGGATGACCGCCGGGAGAGGAATCATCCATCAGGAGATGCCGAAGGGTGACCGTGATGGGCGAATGCACGGGTTCCAGTTGTGGGGGAACCTCCCGTCGTCGCTCAAGATGACGGCACCCCGCTACCAAGAGGTGAAAGCGGTCGATGTCCCCCTGGTTACGGATGACGACGGGACTGGCGTTCGCATCGTTTCCGGAAGTTTTTGGGGCAAGACCGGCCCTGTGGATGGTGTTGCGGCCGACCCGATCTACCTGGACGTATCGGTACCCGCAGGCAAGAAGAAGACCCTCCCCGTCGAAACGACGCGCCACGCTTTCGCGTATGTTTTCGGTGGAGCCGGGAAGTTCTGCAATGCCTCCGGACCCCTGGCAGTGCCCACCGAAGGAGTAGGTTGGGCGGATACGGCGCCTCCCACGGAGGCGGAAAACCGCTCGCTCGTGCTCTTCGACCGCGGCGACGAAGTTACGGTGCAGGCCGGACACGATGGGATCCGGTTTCTCCTGGTGTCCGGGAAGCCGCTCGAAGAGCCGGTCGCGTGGTATGGTCCAATCGTAATGAACACACAGGAACAGCTCCGGCAAGCATTCCAGGAACTCGAGGATGGAACCTTCCTGAATCCAGGGCGGCGGAGTTAATCAGTTCGTCTAGTACGGGAACTCCCCAGAGTCCGTCCCTGATCCGAAAGGACGGCCGAACGAGGATGGCTCGTCGTACCTGATGAGTATGGTTCGGAGCGGCATTATTAACGGCATTGTCCATTGGAAAGGAGAAGGTTATGCCAATAACATGGAGTTGGAGTGTCGATACCGCGCTAGCTGAAGCCCGGTCTGGCAGGCGCCACTTGCTACTGGATTTCAATGCCGCTCCCATGTGAGGAGCTTGCGCTCGGCTGGATGCCGAGGTCTATCCCGACCCACGCGTCGAGAGCTTTATCAAGGACAATTTCCTGCCTGTAAAGATCCACGTCAAAGAGCAACCTCAAACTTTTGAGCGCTTCGGTGCGCAGTGGACGCCTACGATTCAGGTGCTCGACCCCGACGGCACCAAACGCTATCAATTCGAGGGGTTTCTGCCACCAGAGGACTTTATTGCCCAACTCAAGCTCGGGCTCGCTCATTCGGCGTTTGCGCGGCAGCAGTGGAAAGACGCGGAGAGTCGCTTCGGAGACATCGTCAGTACTCTACCCCGCTCAGATGCCGCTCCCGAAGCCTTGTATTGGCGGGGCGTCTCTCGTTATAAGGGCAGCGGCGATGCACTTGCCCTGCAGCAGACGGCAGAAGCATTTAAAACTCGGTACACTGACAGCACTTGGGCAAAGAAAGCTTCCGTCTGGACGAAGTAGGGAACGAACAGGCTTTTTGCGCGTGTGGTCATGAAGAAGGAAGGAACCCCGGCTGGTTTCCGGTGTCGTGCAAAATCTTCAGTCTCACAGAATTACTCCGCAATAACATATAACGAAGTGCGACCCTAACTCCTCCTCTAACTCGTCCTGTCGCCACCCTTGACTAAGGAATACTGCCAAGGCCCCTGCATCTGTCGATGCATAACCTACTTTTGGTACTGTGGCAGTAAAAGGCAAACCTTATCAGGTCCGCTGGTGCAGGCCAACCTCAGCTGTCATCATGTTGTCTGCGGCTTCGCGGTGACAACAGTCACCTGCTCAGGCCAGAATCCCCTCCCGATTTACTGGCCCAATAACCTCGCGACTGTTTGTACTTCGGTATCATCGTCCCCTTGTGGTAGATTTATTAATCTATCCTGTATTGTGTTTGCGGGGACTCCGGAGACAGCTATGG
>DATKMG010000156.1:0-7261 GCA_035541995.1 Terriglobia bacterium | reverse complement strand
GTTCCCCTTGAGGTCACCCAGTCTAACGCGCAAGTCGGAGATACGCTTATATGGGGCATAGACACCAACTTGGAAGGCATAGAATTCTCCCTGCATTGCCTCACCCTGAAACGTATCCTGGGGACCCCTCTGGATCCAGCGATAAGGCAAGTCCTCCGTCATGCGGATGGGGAAACGACGATCCTCCGGGAACAGCAGGCACGCATTCGTGCGTTGCTGGGTGAGTAGCCCTTTAAGTTCGTCAGCAGTGGCGATCAGTTCCATAGGAGAGAAACTGTTGAATTCATCAATCGATTGGAATTCCACAAGCTCTGCTTGAGGAAGGTGCCGCCAAATTCTTGCGCTATCTTGTTCCGGGCGTAGACCCCACTGAGCGAGCCACTCCGACCGGGTAGTATCTCCCGGCTTCAAATAGGTCACGATGGGATAATTGGGTCGGCCTGAAGTGACATAGGGAAGGAAATAAACGTAGTAATCTGCTGGAACACTTTGGGGCTGAAAGACCAGGTCGCCAAACTCGCGGTTGACCTCGGCCCTAAACACATTTGGGATGCGGGTGCCGGTCAGTCCGTCCACGACAATGATTTCCTTATCTTGCGGATTCTGGTCTCGCCGCCTCCACGGCAGATGAATCCAAACTGCATAGGCCTTACGGCTGACGTGGATAACTGCACGGTGGGTTCCATAGGTACCAGCATCCCACGTCCCGATTCCGTAATGAACGTCTTCGGCTGGAAGATAGGTCGGGAGACTGCCGGCGATGAGAACACTCAAAAGGAGGATCATTCGTCTTGCTGGCTGAACCATGGGCCTCTCTCTGACAGTTTCGACCTTTCCTTCTGAGTCGAAGACAGGATAGGGACATTTTGCTGTGATTGTCAAAAGGCTTTCGTCACTATGGCCCATGACCTATTTAAATCACCAAGGTGGATGAAAAAGGCATGGGTAGCCACAGTGAGCGCGTTGGCGATGGCGGTCGCCGCGAGCCCTGGGCTTTCACAGGTTTCACAGACCTACCTTCCCACAAATAACGCGGTCGGCGTGACTACCAAATCTCGCTTTTGCATGAAGGCCCCTCATGCCCCTCGGGGGGGCGCCACGTAGCATGGAAATGCTGGAGGGCTGAGCTCCGCGAAGCCGATTCTCATGCCTGCTGTTTTTCAACTTCAAAACGAATCACCGCTGGGGAGCCCGGCGACCACCGCCCAAGACTACGTTTTCAAGAGAGCGCTACTGCCTCCTGAACTGAAGAACCATGCAAGGCCTGGTATCGATCTCAATTGTCTTGAGCTGCTTCTGTTCTGGCGACAACGAGGTTCCTTTGACGGTAAAGGTCCCTGGTACAAATGGATTGGCCATCCGAAGACGTCCTCCTCTTTCCGAAACGATTGTCACATCCTGAACCTCGCTGTGCCGCCTCGTTGCCGAGACCAGGAAGGCACCCTGGGCCCTCAGAGTCGTGAATGAAACATCCTGCCAACTCTGGGGGATAGCAGGAAAAACCTGGAGCAAGCCAGTGTGGCTCTGCAAGAGCATCTCCTGGACTCCCGCAGCAAAAGCAAAATTCCCCTCCAGCGTGAACGGTCGGTAGGTGAAGTTGGATTTTCCTGTGCGGCTCTGGTCCCCGTTGGCGTGGAAACTGTTGGGAAGGCAGAAGCACTCAGAAAAAATACGAAGTGCCCGTATGGCTCGCTCGCCATCCCGGGCACGGGCAGCAAGATTTCCCAACCAGGAATATGAGTAACCGCACCACTGGCTGGGGCCAAGGCGTTCCAGTTCTGCCAAGGCAGCTTGAATGGTCTGCCGGTCTTCCGGCCCGTTTGCCCAGTCGATAAGGCCGAGCGGGTGGATGGCCATCAGATGAGAGAAATGGCGATGGGATTGGGTTAGAGCCATTCCGGGAGCCACTAGCAGCCTCCTGTCCTCTGGCGAGAAAGATAGGGCCGGCCATTCCGTAAGAATGTGTTGCCAACGGTCAGCCTCTTCTTTCTTGCCCAACTCTCTGGCCAGTTCTGCTGCAACACCAAAGAGCCAGCGAATCAGGGCCAGGTCATAATTAGTCGTTTCCTTGAACCAGGCATCGATCCGATTGTCATTGATTTCCGGGGAAGAACTCAAAGGGAGCTGGCGACGCCCATCGCTCCCGCGTACAGAAATTCGATCGAGGAAAACAGCTACGTCGCTAATCCAGGGATAGGCCCTTTTTTCAAGGAATCCCCTGTCTAAACTGTAACGCCACTGAAGATAAAAATGCTGTGCCAGCCAGGCTGAAACTGTGGGTGAAAGCGAATATTGGGCCCACCCTCCCATCGGGTCTCCAGTGAGGGTGGTCACACCAGGCACATTGAGCCCGTCGGCCTCGAAGAATCTCCGGGTGAATTGTAATGCCACGGGTCGGATCTCCCAGAGCCAGTCCAGATAAGCCAGTCCTTCATCCAGGTGATTACTGCTATAACATGGCCAATAACTCAATTGGGTATTGAGGTCATGATGATAGTCGCCTTTCCAGGGTGGAATTCGACCATTGTCCGCCGTCCAAACGGCTTGGAGGGAAACCGGCGGAGAATTGCGTCGGGCGACAGAACCAAACTTATATAGATCTCTGTACCATTGTTGTTCCAAGACCGAATCAGGGAGAGAAATTGAAGATTGGCTCCAGTACCGGTTCCACCACTCCTGGTGAGTCGACCAGTCTGCCTCCATAGCCTCCAGCAACCCGATTCGATTCGTCTCATTCAATATCTGCTCCGCCTGTTGTTTTGCCTGTTTCGAAGCCACAATCCACATTCCCACCATCTGGCCGTTTGAAAACCTCTTCCAACGCACTTCAATCTCATAGCTGAACCCTGCCCATCCTTCCTGGTGATATCGCACCCGTCGGGGTTCCTGGACGATTTCCGGTTTGGGATAGCCCAAACGTTGGAGTTCACTTCCTTCGACGGAATTTTGTCGTTCTTTCGAGATCTCCTTCAACGTGCCGTATGGAGGTGGCACAATCTCCGGATTCAGTTCGATGGGCAGGCCCTTGAAGCGGAACCAGCCGACGGGCCGGGTAGCATGCACGAAGGTCGTCAGGGTCGCACCGGATTTCCACTTTACATCGCAGAGGGCGTTCTGCAAAGAGAGACGCACGGACGCTATTTCACCCAATCGGCTGATGTCAAACTGGATGGCACCGGCGGGTATTTTGGAGGGCCCGGGATCCCGTTCGTACGGCAAATCCGTCAGTTCCTGGACTGGGCCATAGTCATCCTTTAATATCTGCTGTCGGATCCAGGCAAATCGAAACCGAGGATCCTGGAATTCTTTGACCGGACGCAGATCCCAAAGATCGGCGCGATCGACTGAGAGACGCAGATCCGTTCCTTTTTGCCACACCAGAGCTCCCACCATTCCATTTCCTAGAGGAATGGCTTCATCCCATCGACGGGCCAGAGCTGGAAAGCGCAAGTCGTGGGATGAAGGTCGTTCATCAGAAGGAAAAATCCGCAACGGAACGCCCGCGCCAGCGACCCATATCAGGACAGAGGAGATCCAAAATAACGGCCCGAGTCTTCTCATCGTTTTCTCCATGCGTTCTGGGGGTCCGCCGCTTCTCGTCTCAACCCGGAATCATTAAAGCACAAAGAAGCGAGGAAATTAACCGTAGAGTGACATGCAGATGGAGTTGAAAGTGGCATACGTCGGAGAAAACGGATTTGAGGTTCCTCACAATCCCCATCGATTCGCCGTTGGCCTGAAAGGCCCGGGTTGCGATGCTTTCCCTCTGCACGCCACTTTGGATTTTACCCGCAGCAGCAGGTCCAATCTCCCCGAGAAGTAATTCTGGACAATATCAACCCTGTGGCTTTAGCATGCGGATCTGGCGACACTCAAACAGAGACTTTTATTCCCTCGTGTGGTTTGTCGGAAGGGTTGCCGAGTGAGGACCGTGTGACAACGATGAAAGCGCTCGTCAAGAAGAAGGCTGAGCCCGGCCTATGGCTGGAAGAGGTACCTATTCCTGGATATGGAATCAACGATGTCTTGATCAGAATTCTGAAGACCTCGATTTGTGGCACTGACGTTCATATTTACAATTGGGACAGTTGGGCACAAAAGACAATTCCGGTCCCAATGGTGACCGGGCATGAGTTCGTGGGGCGCGTTGCAGAGGTAGGGAGCAATGTGACAGGCTTCAAGCCCGGAGACCTGGTCAGTGGTGAAGGTCACTTGGTTTGCGGGTTTTGCCGCAATTGCCTGGCGGGCCGCCGCCACTTGTGCCCCAATACCAGTGGGGTGGGTGTGAATCGGGTGGGCTGTTTTGCTGAATATCTGGTAATCCCCATGTCGAACGTCTGGTATGCTGATCCGAAGCTTCCGACGGATGTGATTAGTTGCTTTGATCCCTTGGGGAATGCTGTCCATACGGCCTTGTCATTTGATGTCCTAGGAGAGGATGTACTGATCACGGGCGCCGGACCGATCGGGTGCATGGCCGCGGCGGTGGTCAAACATGCAGGGGCCCGATACGTGGTGGTCACAGATGTCAACCCATACCGCTTGGATCTGGCCAAGCGGATGGGGGCCACACTGGTCCTCGACATTCGGAACGACACAATTGAAGAAGCCCAGAAGACACTGGGCATGAAAGAGGGGTTTGATGTGGGGCTGGAGATGTCCGGGAATGCTTCTGCATTTCGGAGCATGCTGTCCAACATGTGCCATGGCGGCAAGATCGCTATGCTGGGAATACCAGAAACCAATGCGGTCATTGACTGGAACCTGGTAGTGTTCAATTCTCTGACCATTAAGGGCATATACGGCCGAGAAATGTATGAAACCTGGTACAAGATGACTGTGATGCTCCAGAGCGGATTGGATATTTCATCCATCATCACCCACCGATTTCAATACACTGAATTTGAGAAAGGCTTTGAGGTCATGCGGTCGGGCCAATCCGGGAAGGTGGTAATGACCTGGACTGAGGAATGATGCTTTTAGAAAATGTGAGATTTGGTATCAAGCAACCGTAGTCCCGCTTTTTAACCCAATCTTGACAGTCACGGAGCGGATATGCGTTTCATCAGAACCATTTCATTGGGGATCTGCTTAAGCACTTTCCTTGCTGAGGGTGTAGCCTTTTCACAGGATCTTGGCATTCCAAAGGTCGACCGTCGGGCTGCAGAAATTCGGAACCTCGATATGCCTTATGTTTTTACCCCTTTCAAAAATGCGGAGGAATGGCGGGCCCGGGCGAAATTTCTCCGTCAGCAAATCCTGGTCAGCAGCGGCCTTTGGCCAATGCCGGAAAAGACACCGCTTAACCCTCAAATATTTGGTCGAATTGAACGGGAAGGCTACTCGATAGAAAAGGTATTTTTCGAGAGCTACCCGGGATTCTATGTCACGGGCAACTTGTACCGGCCCAGAGGTAAGACAGGGCCTTATCCCGGAGTCCTCTCTCCACACGGCCACTGGGCTTACGGCCGACTCGCGGACAGTGCTCTGGGCTCGATCCCTGCCCGCTGTATTTCGATGGCCAGGCAAGGATACGTGGTGTTTACTTATGACATGGTGGGCTACAACGACAGTCGCCAGGTGAATCACCGACTTCTCAGCCAACCCCTGACTCTCTGGGGAATCGGTTCCCTGGGGCTTCACCTGTGGAATAGTATCCGTTCGGTGGACTTTCTGGAGTCCTTGCCCGACGTCGACAAGGCCCGGTTGGCATGTACAGGCGCGTCTGGTGGGGGAACCCAGACTTTCCTGTTGACGGCCGTGGATGACCGGATCAAGGTCTCGGCGCCTGTGAATATGATCTCGCATTTCATGCAAGGTGGTGATGTCTGTGAGAATGCCCCGAACTTGCGATTAGACACCAACAACATGGAAATTGGAGCTTTGATGGCACCGCGGCCACTGCTGATGGTATCCGCGGCAGGAGACTGGACGTGCGACACTCCCCGGATTGAGTTCCCCGCCATCCAGAGCATCTACAAGCTGTTGGGCGCGGAAGATAAGGTCGAGACGGTTCAGTTCATTGCCGACCATAATTACAACCGGGATAGCCGGGAGGCCGTTTACGCCTGGTTCGGGCGGTGGATCCTGGGAAAGAAGGATGCGAGCGAACTGAGAGAGCAGGAGTATGAACCCGAACAGCCCGCCAAGGTGCTGGTCTTCTTTGGCCGGGAACTGCCCAGGGAGGCCAAGACGGAACAACAACTTATCGACTACCTGATCGAAACCTGGAAAGCACAGCTGGAAACGATCAAACCCAAGGACAGCGTCAGCCTGATGCGGTTCAAAGAGGTGATGGGGCCGGCCTACCTACACTCACTGGCAGCCGAATATCCGGACGCTAACAATGTCGTGGGAGTCTCCGGGCCGGATAGTAAAGCAGGCGAAGCCTTGAGCCTGGTAATCGGAAGGAAAGATCGTGGCGATCGTGTCCTTGCCAGGGTGTGGCTTCCAAAGGGAAAACCGGGTAAGGCCGCCACGTTGCTGATCCACTCTGGTGGAATAGAGAAAGCCGAAGAGGAAGGCCAGACAATGATTCGTGCCCTGCTGAAGCAGGGGCAGCAGGTGATGTCGATTGATGCATTCAACACGGGCAGCGCGCGAGCGCTGCGCAATATGAGTGATCAGTTCTTCACGACCTACAACCGTACCGATGACGCTAACCGCGTCCAGGACATCCTGACAGCTGTTGCCTATTTGAAGAAACAATCCGGAATTTCAACAGTCAACCTGGTAGGTTTCGAAAGGGCCGGCTTGTGGGTGTTGTTAGCCCGAGGGTTGGCACCTGAGTTAGGCTCTACGGTCGCCGATGTGGTTCAGTTCGACAGTTCTGACGACTTGTCTTACCTGAAGGAGCTCTACATTCCATTGATCCGCCGTGCTGGTGACTTCCAAACCGCCCTGAGATTGGCTTCACCGAGCCGGTTGCTCATTCATAACACGGGAGGAAGATTTGAAACGGCTAGGGCTGAGGAGATGTATCGCCTGGTCAATGCCCCAGACCGATTGAGAATCTCAAAACAAGAACTGCCCCTTGCCGAGTTGACGGCCTGGCTGACTCAGAAATAAAGCATTGAACGTCGATCATCTGCTGTGTAACCCATCAAGGATGGTAAAAATGGGCTTTAGCTTTCTCATAGCCCTAACAGAGACAATTGTCGTTTGCAGTTCTGTAGCCGCAGGTGGCCCAATCCAGTCCATTCACGAGATCGTGTCACAATTGCGCCAGTTCAAAGAGATTCCGGGACACGAAGTCGATGTG
>DATKMG010000155.1:0-3873 GCA_035541995.1 Terriglobia bacterium | reverse complement strand
CAAGGTTCTGAAGGTTGACCAGCTCAGCATCGCGCGTCATCGCCTTAACTCCTCGACCACCGCGCCTCAGACTCAGCCGTTTGACCTCTGGTCCTTCCATGGCTCAAGTGTTGAATGGGGAAAAGACGACGTGGTGCAATTGAGAAAAGACTTCTCACAATCTAATCCATTTGGGGCTCAGACTCCGGATGGGCACGGAGGTGGCATCCCGGTTGTGGCATTTTGGAATGCCTCGACGGGTGTGGCCATCGGCCATCTCGACCCGCGTCCTCTGACTCTCTCCATGCCGGTCAAGGTGGAGGAAGACGGTCGCGTTTCCGCCTCTATCAATTTGGAGCCGAAACTCACTCTTGCACCAGGTGAAAGCTTCACGACTCCGCAAACTTTCGTGGCCGTGTACGCCGGCGATTTTTACGAACCTCTGCAGCTTTACTCAACTGCCTTGCAGCGGGAGGGATGGAGAATTCCAAAACCCTCCAATGAAGCCTACAACATCAGTTGGTGCGGTTGGGGGTACGAGTTTGACGTCACACCAGCCCAAATGCTTGGAACTATTCCCAAGTTAAAAGAAATGGACATCAAATGGGCCACCTTGGATGACCGCTGGTTCGACAACTATGGGGATTGGGATCCCCGACCGGATACTTTCCCCGGAGGTTCCATCAAGAAGATGGTTGAGGATTATCACAAGCAGGGAATTTACGTCCAGGTCTGGTGGTTGCCCATTGGGGCCGAAGATGGACAAAGCAAATACTCATCGCACAAGTACGGGCTTTCAAAAGTGGTGAGACAGCATCCGGATTGGCTAATCCTTGACAAAAACGGCAGACATGCCCGCATGGTCAGAGATCTTGCCATCCTTTGTCCAGCGCTTCCGGAAGTTCAGCAGTACCACAAGCAGTTGACAGAGAAATTTATTCGCGACTGGGGTTTTGACGGGCACAAGTTGGATAACATCTATAGTGTCCCCCCATGCTATAACCCAAAGCACCAGCACCAATCACCGGATGACTCCGTTAATGCCATGGGTGAGATCTTCCGGATCATCTTCAAGACCACCCATCAGCTGAAGCCGGAAAGCGTCACTCAAAGCTGCCCCTGTGGGACTCCCCCCAGCCAGGCTTGGTTGCCCTTTATGGATCAGGCTGTCACTGCCGATCCCGTGGGTGGGCTTCAGGTTCGAAGACGCGTCAAAATGTACAAGGCGCTATTGGGGCCCGCAGCCGCAGTGTACGGGGACCACGTAGAACTGAGCGTGATGTTAAAGGAAGGGGGGAACTGGAAGGAGATTGGCGAGGACTTCGCCTCAACGATCGGGACCGGAGCGGTTGTCGGAACTAAATTCACCTGGCCTGATTATGGGCCGAAATTCAAGGCCGTCTATCTGAATCCCGAAAAGGAAGCCCACTGGAAGAAATGGATTGCCCTATACAACTCCAAGATGCTTTCCAAAGGAACATTTAGAAATCTCTACGTAACCGGCTACGACGTACCTGAAGGTTATGCCATCGAAAAAGATGGAGCTATGTACTACGCCTTCTTCGCTCCACAAGCTGGAGTCGTCTGGCATGGGCAAGTGGAATTGAGAGGATTAGCTCCCGGGAGTTACCGGGTCCGTGATTACGCGAATGAGAAAGACCTGGGCACGGTCGATGCCAAAAACCCCAAGCTGGACTCGGATTTCAGTGACCACCTGTTGCTGGAAGTGAGGCGGCAGTGACCACTTCCCGCAGGATTCCTTCACTGCGCTGGTGGATTGGTGGCCTGCTGTTTGCCTCCACGGTCATCAACTATATCGACCGCCAGACACTCTCCGTTTTGGCTCCCTACTTCAAACGCGACTATCATTGGAGTAACGAAGACTTTGCCTTGATTGTCATTTCCTTCCGAGTCGCTTATGCCGTCGGCCAGACACTCTGCGGACGGTTAATTGATCGATTGGGAACCCGGCTCGGCCTGAGCCTCACGGTTTCGTGGTATTCCTTGGCAGCGATGCTGACCTCATTTGCCAACAGCTTAGGAGGCTTCTGCTTCTTCCGGTTCTTGCTGGGTGCAGGGGAGTCAGGAAATTGGCCAGGTGCGACTAAGGCTGTGGCCGAATGGTTTCCCAAGAGAGAACGTGGCTGGGCAGTGGCTCTGTTCGATAGTGGCTCATCTGTAGGGGCCGCTGTTGCCCCGGCCCTGGTGGTCTGGCTCTACCTTACATACGGGTGGAGGCCGGCATTTGTCGTTATCGGAACACTGGGATTCATGTGGCTCGCGCTTTGGCGATGGCTCTACCACCCCCCTCAAAGTCATCCTCGTATCACCGACCGGGAACTGGCGATGATACTGGCCGACAAAGAGGAATCAGCGATCGGGACGACTACTCCCTCAAGGGTTGGTTGGATGGATCTGCTCAGGCTGCCCCAGACCTGGGGATTGATTGCGGCTCGTTCCCTCAGTGACCCGGTATGGTTCTTTGTGGCTGATTGGTTCTTCGTCTATCTCAAACAGGACAAGCATATTGACCCGGCCCAAGGGCTATTGGCTGCGTGGATTCCCTTCGTTGGCGCCGACCTGGGTAATTTCTTCGGAGGCGGCATTTCCAGTTGGCTGATTCGGCGGGGCTGGCCGGTCGGCAAAGCTCGAAAGATCGTGATTTTCTTCGGTGGCTTTGGCGTCTGCCTGCTGATTCCTACTATTTTTGTCACGAATGTCTTCGGCGTGGCTGCCCTCTTTGCCATGGCGACCTTTTCGTACGCCGCCTATTCCACGATGGCTTTGGTCCTGCCCTCTGATTTGTTTCAGAGTCAATCAGTAGCTTCGGTGAGCGGAATGGCGGGAACAGGTGCAGGGGTTTGCACTATCCTGGCCACTTACCTGATCGGCTATGTGACTGATCGATTCTCGTTTGTCCCCATCCTGGTTGCAGCCAGCATCATTCCCTTGACAGGGGTAGTGCTGGTGCTGACTCTAGTGCGGAATCCTCGAACCGGTGAGGCTGGCATCCTGCAGAGATTTTGACATAATTTCGTAGTTTGCTTCTGCTTTGTGGTTATGGGGAGACACCTTCCTACCCTTTTCATCGACTGTGGTAACCTGCGAAGGTGATAGGGCACTCTCCTGAAAATCGCTTTTAGTGTGGGAGCCGATCTCCGAGCGGCGACCTTAATTTGGCCGAGGACTTCGCCGCGCGGAGCGCGGCTCCCACATTGATATTTTCATGTTGCGTGGTGCCCCTCCGAGGGGCATGAGAGGCTTTTATGAAACTGCCATCACTACGAACGGCTCGCGATACGGCCGAGTGAGCAAGGCGCTGGCGTCGGAATCATCTAGTATTGTTTCGGTCGCTGGATCAAAATGAATTGTCCGGTTTGTTCGATAAGCAATATTACCCAGATGACACAGGGCACTCGAGAGATGCCCTTCTTCAATGTCAGGCATCAGATCTGAACGCTTACCACTGCGGACTGCCTCAATGAAGCAAGCCCAGGGTCTGTCCTCGCTTTTTCCCGTCGGACCGGGTTCCCGCTTCTTCCCCAGAAACACCCGATAACCAAAGTACTCCAGCTCCATGTAGCCTTCGGAGCCCAAAACAAGGACCCCTACATTGTTTTCGCCCTTTTCTCCAAAGTTGCCTTCATAATTGGAAATCCAGTGGCGGGTTTCAAATTGCAGGATCTTCTTTTCCCTGGGATACTCAAAGGTGCAAACCAGCGAATTAGGAGTTTCCTGATCGTCGTCAAACATGAAATGCCCGCCAGTGGCTTGGATCTTGCTGGGCAAGCCAACCCCCAGAGCCCAGCGGGCCATATCCATTTCATGGACGCCCTGGTTGCCCATATCGCCGCACCCATAATCCCACTGCCAGTGCCAATCATAGTGAAGCTG
>DATKMG010000154.1:0-6383 GCA_035541995.1 Terriglobia bacterium | reverse complement strand
TCCCCACCGGTGGGACCGAACCAACCCGGATCGGCCAACCAGCTCACGTATTCATCATGCAACTCGCGGTTCACTTCCTCCGGAGTTTTGCCCTCCCACTGGCCGTAGGCGATCTCTTTGAGTCCATCCCTCAGCTGCGGGATTAGTCCCAGGGCCTCGCACAAAGGTTGGGCCGTGGACACGGCACGTTTCAAGGGACTGCAAAAGACTGCTTCCCAAGCAAGGTTTTTATAGGCCTTGGCAAAATCCCGGGCCATTTCACGCCCCGCCGGGGTCAAGTCCGGATCCAGGGTGCCACAATAGCCGCCGCTCTGGCTGGAAGTAGTTTCTCCATGTCGAAGAAAATAGAGAATGGTGCCCATGGGCCTTTGTTTCCTTGGCATAGAGTTAGTGGGACACCCTGACACCGAGCTGCTGTCTCGGTTCAGGCTAAAATCAAAAACCATTAGTTAGCTGACATCACTCACCAAAAGGTTGAATTCCCCATTTGAATTGGGAGGAGTAACCCTCCCTTGAATGGGTTCAGAGCTTCTCCATCTCCGGGCGATACTCCCCTCGGCGGGCCATACTGTTGCACTGAGCCCGGTGATACAGAGCTTTTTGGGCGGCGGCCTTGTGGGCTTCCTCCCCTTTCCAACTGTCCAGGGCCGGTTGCTGGATGGCCCGCGAGTAGGAAAAGGTCAGAATCCAGGGCATCTTGGACCGCCACCTGACATTCATGGCATTCAAGCGAGCCGACGCCAACTCCGCACTTTGCCCCCCAGACAGGAAAGCCACACCGGGAACCGCTGCCGGTGCGGCACGTAGTAGGCAACTGACGGTGGCGTCCGCCACTTCGTCCACGCTGGCCTGGGTGGGACAATCTTTGCCGGGGAGCACCATGTTGGGCTTCAAGATCATGCCTTCAAAGAGCACCCGCTGCCGGTAGAGTTGGTTGAACACCGTGTGCAAGACCTCCTCAGTTGTTTGGGCGCACTGCTCCAGGGTGTGGTCGCCGTCCATGAGCACCTCTGGTTCGACTATGGGCAACAGACCGGCTTCCTGACACAGGGCGGCATAGCGCGCCAAGACGTGGGCATTGGCTTCCAGGCACCTACAACTGGGAATGCCCTCGCCGATAATGATCACTGCTCGCCATTTGGCAAACCTGGCCCCCATCTGCCGGTATTCCAACAAGCGCTCCCGCAGACCATCAAGGCCTTCGGTAATTTTCTCGCCCGGATGGCCGGCCATGTCTTTGGCGCCTGTGTCTACCTTAATGCCTGGAACAATCCCGGCCTCAGTAAGGACCTTGACAAAAGAGGTGCCGTCCTTCTTGAACTGGCGTATGGTTTCGTCATACAAAATGGCGCCGCTGATGAATTGCCCCAACCCGGATGTGGTTAAGATCAGTTCCCGCCAGGCCCGGCGGGCCTCCTCGGTTTGCGGAATCCCCAGTTTGGCGAAGCGCTTATTGCAGGTCGAGTTACTCTCGTCCATGGCCAAAAGGCCCTTGCCTGTCTGCATCAGTGCCTGGACCGTGGCGGTAAGTTCCGATATGTCCATACTGAAACTCCTTAAAGAGGGCCGGTCTCATGTAAGCCGTTCTTCGAGAGCGGCGGTTTTACCTCAGAAGGGCCACTTCCAGTCGGTGATGTCTCGTTGATCCACGCCGAACTCATAAGCGTGCTGCTTACACGCAATCTGCTGGTCGAGTAAAGCCTCCCGCACGGCAGACGCCGTGTCACGGAAACGGGCTATCCGGTCGATGGCGTCGATGGCTAGGCTAAAGCGGTCGGTTTGGTTGCGGATGGCCAGCTCCAGGGGTGTATTGATATTTCCCATCTCTTTGTAGCCGCGCACATGAATGTTGTGCTGGCCTGGCCGGCGATAGGTCAAGCGGTGGATCAGCCACGGATACGAGTGGAAGTTGAAGACCACCGGCCGGCCTGAGGTGAAGAGGGCCTCGAACTCACGATCCGTCATCCCGTGGGGGTGTTCGGTATACGGCACAAGCTTGAACAGGTCCACCACGTTCACGAACCGAACCTTTATGTCTGAAAGGTGCTGTCGAAGCAGAGCGGTCGCGGCCAGAGACTCCATGGTGGGCACGTCGCCGCAGCTGGCCATGACCACATCGGGCTCAACCCCCTGGTCGTTGCTGGCCCAGTCCCAAATGCCGGCCCCCTTGGTGCAGTGTGTTATGGCCGCCTCCATGTCCAGGTACTGCAGGTGTACTTGTTTGTCCGCAACGATGACGTTGACGTAGTTGATGCTTTTCAGGCAGTGGTCGGCTACGGAAAGGAGGCAGTTGGCGTCGGGCGGGAGGTAGATGCGCACCACGCTGGGGCTCTTGTTGGCGACCACGTCGAGAAAACCAGGGTCTTGATGGGTGAATCCGTTGTGGTCCTGCCGCCACACCAGTGCGGTGATCAAGACATTGAGCGAAGCCACCTTGGCCCGCCATGGCAGCTCGTTGCACTTTTCCAGCCATTTGGCGTGCTGGTTGAACATCGAGTCGATGACGTGGATGAACGGCTCATAGCTGTTGATGAGGCCGTGTCGGCCGCTGAGAACGTAACCTTCCAGCCAGCCTTCCACCGTGTGCTCGCTGAGCATCTCCATAACCCGGCCCCGCAGGGCGAGCTCTCCGCCGTCGGTGTCCTCGGGGAAATACTCCCCTAGCCAGGCTTTCTTGGCGACCTCGTAGACAGCGCCTAGCTGGTTGGATTGGGTCTCATCCGGCCCGAAGAGGCGGAAGTTGTCCGTGTTGAGCCGCATCACTTCCCGAAGGAAGTTGCCCAGGGTGGGGACGTTTCCGGCCACCGTTCCTCCAGCCTGCTTGACCTCGACCGCCAACCTACGAAAGTCAGGCATGTCCAGAGGCCGGCGTAGTAGACCGCCGTTAGCCACCGGATTGGCGCTCATGCGTCGGTCCCCCTTGGGGGCCAATGCCTTCAATTCGGGAATCAGACTCCCCTGCTCGTCAAAACATTCTTCCGGCTTGTAGCTGCGCATCCATGATTCCAGCAATTTCAGGTGGGCCGGATTGGTGGCCACATCCGTGATGGGGATTTGGTGCGCCCGCCAGAAACCTTCCAGGTAATGCCCGTCCACCTCTCGGGGCGCGGTCCAGCCTTTGGGGCTCCGCAGGATGATCATGGGCCAGCGCGGCCGGAATGCTTTGCCTGACTGCCGCGCTTCCTCCTGGAGCTTGCGGATCTCCAAGACGCAGTGTTCCATGGTGGCGGCCATGGCCTGATGCATGCTCTCAGGTTCGCTCCCCTCCACGAAGTAGGGAGTGTACCCGTACCCGACAAACAGTGCCTCCAACTCCTCGTGGCTGATGCGGGCCAGGATGGTAGGGTTGTTGATCTTATAGCCGTTGAGATGCAGGACCGGCAGCACCGCTCCATCGGTGATCGGGTTGAGGAACTTGTTACTATGCCAGCTCGTGGCCAAAGGACCGGTCTCGGACTCGCCGTCGCCCACCATCACCAGGGTAATCAGGTCCGGACGGTCGAAGACTGTCCCAAAGGCGTGGGACAGACTATAACCCAGCTCACCGCCCTCGTGGATGCTCCCGGGCGTTTCCGGGGTGGCGTGGCTCCCAATGCCTCCGGGGAACGAAAACTGTTTGAAGAAGCGCTGCATCCCCGCTGCGTCTTCACTCTTGTCAGGATAGATCTCGGCATAGGTTCCCTCGAGATAGGCCTGGGACAGGACCGCCGGCGCTCCGTGGCCGGGACCGGAGATATAGATCGCGTTCAGGTTGTAATTGTTGATCAGTCGGTTGAAGTGAATGTAGGTGAAGCACTGGCCCGCGTCCGAGCCCCAGTGGCCCAGCAGCCGCGGCTTGATATGCTCCAGTTTGAGCGGCTCCCGGAGCAAAGGATTGTCTCTGAGGTACAACATCCCCAGGCACAGATAGAGGCTAGACCGCCAATAGGCGTCGATCTTCTCCAACTCCTCGCCGCTGAGCGGCGTGCCTTTGATCGTCGAGCGGGCTGGGCCGTACGCAGAGATTGCCTCTTGATCCCATGTTTCCATCGTTTTTGTTTTCATGGCTCTATTGCTCCCCTGTTGATAACGCCACTTCTGCGGCGCTGGCGTGCTGTTACTTCCCTTTCAGGGCCACGGTTGTTTCTTCTTCATATTCCTTGGAGTTACGTTTGGTAATCGGGTGATTCTGCGATTGGAACCGGCAGTCGGATCAGTCCGGATGGCTTTGAGTGAAAGTTTGAAAACTTGAATCAGACACATGTCGCCACTGCTGGTTTCAACCAAGGCCAAATCATTGAAACGCAGTCCCATGTCCCTATGCCCCCAAAGATTACAGAATGATCACGTGGCCTGGATGCTCACGAATGCGATTGTCGTCTGGCTCGATGCCTAAAGCGCAAGCTTGAGCCGACGGGCGGCAAGCTTGTTCGGTGCCCAGACAAACGGCTTTGGTGAAGAGAGATGTTCATTATCCATGTTTTCAATTCAGCACTTCAAGCGAGAATAAACCTTTAAAGGCGATCAACTTCTTCTCGCTTGCGGAGCAAGTGCAGCAATTCTGCAATATGATAAATCGTTGCCCTCATAGTCGGCAAAAAACTATTAGAATACTTTGACCGATAACAATTATAGAAGTTCCAAGAAATTCGCACCTAAGTGCGGCAGCCCTGTCGGGTGAGAAGAGCAATTGGAGGTAGCGCTATTAGGCCGAAGGCGTTCCAGGAAACCTCACGGTCGCTGAGTCGAGCGAGCCCCACCGCGACTTGACCTGGTAAAGCTTCCGCTACAATCTAGTTCCCTACTCCGGCAATTATCGGATCACCGATTGCCGCTAGTCTGATAGTTTTGCCCGATCCAATACTACCTGAAGTAGGTCCGCCAGCAGCCGACAACCGAGGAGCATTTCGTCTCACTTTGATGACTTGCGGGAGGACAAAGGGAGAAGGGTCCAAAATAGCCTCCAACGCATAGCAGCCCTCAGTCTTCTGAGGGGCCAATTACGAATGATTCTTCGGTGCCAGAGCTTTCGTAACATCTAGATTCGATGAGACTATTTTCCGGATTTCGGAAACAAATTGACGTTCCCGTGCCTTGCGCTCCCCACAGCCGAACAGGCCCTCGCTCTATAGAAATTTCCCTACTCTCAAGTCGTTTGACGAGGGCTTCCCAGTAAGTATGAGTAACGGCAATGCAGAGTTGGTTGAAGTTTTCACGACCTTCCCCTCGGGCGGCATTCTTCTGCCAAAGTTTTTTCGAGAAAAGGTCGACAATGGTGTCCGGGTTCAGTCTTACTGACGGAAAGGGGACATCTCCTGCACGATATTCCTTGAGGCATTCAGTCGGTAACTGAAGCACTTGACTATAGAAGGCAATCATCGTTTTCCAGCTTGTTTGTGTCATGGTAACGTTGAAGAAATGTTAATGAGATTTTGCAACCGGCTCTAATCTTGTTTGTACTGTAGGGCCTCATCCGACTCTCAGCTGTTCGTGGAACAGCTGATATTGGCCGGAATGAATGTAGGCCTATCATAAGGGCCAGCATAGTCATGGTGATCCATGACGCTCTACAGGTAGATGTCCTGAATAGGAAGCTCAACAGGTCGGCATCCCGTAGGAAAAGTGATGACCGCAGTGGCAAAATTCAGGGGCCTCCTGAGGATGAGTTCAAGGATGGGCTCGGCACATGGGTCATTCTTCACGAGCAACGGCATGTTGAGTAATTGCCCACCCCCGGGGTTGCCCACCTTGCTAGGAATGTCTAGCATGAAGATAGAGAGTATCTAAAAACAAGACAGGAGGATGTTAGATATGAAAAAGACAAAGTTTTTTGTCAATCCCTTCAAAATTATTAGCCCGAAGCTCAACGCCGAGTTAATAAGGCTTGATCAGTCACCCTCTGTGAACGCCACCGAGATGACGTGCTTGGAGGACGGCCTCTTGATCATGCTCGACAAGCTGATCGAAATGACGCATTTGATGCACAGATCTTTGATTGAATATGATCCGGAAAAAACTTTGAAGGCCGATAAGCTGGCCCGGGAAATTCGCGAACAAGAAAAGGCTCTCACAGGCGATCTGGTATGTTCGCCGTCAATGAACCGAGAGGTCCTGCAGGCTCTAGTGCTGTTTCCAGATCACTTAAAAAGAGTCGGGGACATGCTGGAAAGCATCATGAAAGTGGCCACCATTAAAGCGCGGGACGGAATATATTTCAGCGATAAAGCGCACGAGGAATTGGCCCAATTGTATAAAACATTTCTTGACATCCTTGCAAACTTCAGAACGGTCCTTGCTATTCGAGACAGAGGACTTCTGGACCATGTGATATCGGAGGGAGGGACATTAGACCAGATGACGCTGGATTTTGCGCTAGCCCATGGCGATCGGATGTGTCAAGGTTT
>DATKMG010000153.1:0-4621 GCA_035541995.1 Terriglobia bacterium | reverse complement strand
GTTGAAAACAACACCAATCCCACCAGGGATCGAGTGTCGACACGAAACAACGGTTTTTCCAGTTCTACGCGTGCTGCTGAAAGTATGCTCATTTCGCGCTCTCCCATCTTCCATGATTACCCGCGTTGTGTTGCGCCAAATAAAAACCCCTGTTCCGAATGAGGAACAGGGGCTGCCTTTACCATCAGCTTACCCCAGGCTTCAGCGTCCGTCTTCTGGCTTCCGGGTCGTCCTCCTCCTGCCCTTCCCGACCGATTTAAACCGACCAGTGGATATGCAGGTACTGTCTCCGGTTACAGCGGCGGGACCGCCACGGACTCTCACCGTGTTCCGTTAACGCCTGATCCTAGTTACACGCTATGATGCCGCCTCTGGTCACGGCGGTCAAGCAAAGATATCTTCTTGTGGATATAGCCTTGCTCTATGATCCTAGTTCCCAACTCTTCATCATCACCCCGTCCCCATGGCATGCCGCGGTTTATTCTTCGGGGCGACAAACGGTACGCATGAATCTTTCAGATCATAACTGGCCGGACTTCAATGCAGATGTGCCGTGTCAGGAACAAAAAATCTCGCGCGTTGATCTTTGGCTGACTGAATCGATTTCAGATACTGCTGGAGTTGCTCTTTAATCTGCTCGCCGGTACGATACCTCATTGCTGAGAGTCCAACACTGACTATAATAAGATTGGAACACAGGTTCTGCCAGGTGTATTCCAAGTCATCGCAAAGCTTGAGCAGCGCTTCGTCGTCAACCGATTCCCGAGCGATTCTTAGTCCTTCCTTAACCTTTACCTCCATTTCGGTTATGGTATTTTGTTTGCCCATCGAGAAAGCTCCTCGTTCTGTCCATGCCAATTCTCCTCAACCGTGAAATTATTCTCAGATAGAGGTCGAATGTGAACATTGGAATTTATTTTACCTGACGTCAGGACTGCCTTCCGTCAGGAGGCTGCGATAGTTGAGCAGCGCTCACGGAAAAATTGAATTATACCAAAAGGGAGTGCCCGAGAAAAGAACATATTCTTAAACAGATCTTGTCGAGCGTTCCAACTTGTCAAACATCCAGTCCGTTTTTCCCACATTATCGTCGCTATTCGTCTTAGAAGTGCACGAATGTAGGTTTTGAAAATGGCATCCACGTTAGAATCTCCTGTCACTTCGCTGTCCGTGCAGCGCAGACGGACACTGCCTAGAGACAATGTGACGGCTGCTGCCTAGGCGTTACACTATTGCTTTAGGCAAACAGCGTGCCAATTTGTGATCCGTACAGCGAGACCAAGAGTGGGACAGTGCGGGCAAAATAGGATTTCACCAAAGGAAAGGTGTTGAAATCAGTGGCTTATACGACAGGAGGCGTTTCCGTCCCGGGAATGTGCGGGCGGGGCGAACAAGCAACTAAAACATCATTGGCAATGTTTCACGTCCGTACGTATGCTGCGATTCTTTCGCCCAATTCAAAGCAGCTTTCGAGGTCCTCGCGCATTGGAACGTAAACAACACCCAGGCCCGGTTCGACAACTTCTATGCCACTTGCTCTCATTTCGTTGTTTATGGCCTCAAGGGCTTCTCCTCCCCAACCATAGGAACCGAAGGCGACTCCTTTCTTGTTCAATGGACGAAGGCCTTTGACATATGAAAGAATCTGAGCAACGGACGGAAAAACGCCCTCATTGATGGTGGGAGAACCTATGGCCAGAACCTTCGCCGTGAGGATCTCTTTGACGATGTCACTGTAATGATTTTTTCGCACATGTATCAGTTTGTTTTCGACTCCGGCTTTGCTTATGCCTGCGGAAATGGCCTTGGCCATGGCTTCCGTGCTTCCCCACATGGTGTCGTAAATCACCAGAACTTTGTCCTGAGCTACGCCGGTACACCAATCGACATAGGAACCAATGATCTCGCTGACATGAGATCGCCAGATGATGCCGTGGCTCGGCGCAATCATGTTGATGGACATACCCATTTTCTCCGCTTTCTTGAGCAGCGGAGGGATAAGCGGAGCCAACGGCATCAAGATGTTTGCGAAATATTTGGCTGCCTCGTCCAGGATTGTCGCAAGTTGCCTTTCTTCATCGTCGAATCGGTAAGAACTTGCGTAATGCTGGCCAAACCCGTCATTGGGAAGGAGAACGCCATCCTCCTTCACGTAGGTAAACATGCTGTCCGGCCAGTGAAGCATGTAGGCTTCCAAAAAGAGGAGTGTCTTTCCGCCTAGAGAAATTTCATCTCCGGTTCGCACTTTGTGCACAAACCACTCCTCCTCGAAATGACGCTTCATTCCCTTGATACCATGGTCGGTCGCCACCACTTGGGCTTCAGGAACCATCTCTTTGAACAAAGGAACGGCCCCCGAATGATCCATCTCCAGGTGGTTGACAATAAGATAATCAACTTCCTTTGGGTCGTGAACGGACCTGATTCGGGAGATCATCTCAGGGAAAAAAGGGGCCCTTACGGTGTCAACGAGAGCGGTTTTTTCCCCTTTAATGAGGTACGAATTGTATGTCGTGCCGTGTGGGGTGGTATAACCGTGAAAGTCGCGAACGGCCCAATCTATGGCTCCAACCCAAAAGATATCCTTCGTCAATTCGACTGCTTGATACATGTCCTTCTCCCCTGCACCCGCGGCTATCCCTGAATGCCGGATGATCATGGAAACCTCATCCGACAATCAGTCCGAAAAAGCCGACAGCCAAAAAATTTCTACGCCGGTTCAAGCGGTTTCTATGAATTTCGCTCCGTCAGCTCCACAATATGGACATTTTTTAGGCACCTTGTCGCGGACAGTATGTCCGCACACAGGACAGACATAGAAGCTGGCGGAGGCATTTTCGTTCTCGCTTTCCAGAGCCTTCTGGAAGAGCTTGTGGTGAATCATTTCAATGGACATGGCGTACTCAAGGCTGTGCCTGGCGTCAATTTCGTTTTCTGCCACCGCGTCTTTGACCATGGCCGGATACATCTCCTTGAATTCAAAGCATTCGCCGTCTACAGCCGCCTCAAGATTCTCCTTGGTGCTTCTTACCGCGTTCATGGCCCGCAAGTGATTGAGCGCATGAACTGCCTCTGCCCTGGCCGCGGCCCTGAAAAGCTTGGCTGCGCCGACAAAGCCCTCTGCATCGGCTTTTTCGGCGAATGCCCGGTAACGCAGGCTCGCCTGACTCTCTCCGGAAAATGCTTCTTTGAGATTCTGTTCCGTTTTACTCATGGCGTCTCCCTTATCCAACATGCTGCGAATGAGATCCTAAACGGAAGAATGAAATCACTGCTGTAGCTTGACCGCCCTTGCTACCGACTGCTACCTGACAAAAAAATCTTCCAGCGTGAAACGTTTTTGAGGACATGCCCGCTCGCACCGACGACAAGCAACTCCGTTGCAGAGAGATTGATCCAGCATCAAGATGGGAGGATCCGAACCCTCCAGGTGCTGTATAGCCTTTTCGGGACATGAATCCACGCATTCCAGGCAGGCTGTGCATTCATCGAATTGGACTTTGACCACCTGCCCGACGTCCGGAACGGTTATCAATCCGAGATTTCCGAGATTGTCGATGTCACGGCGGACCGTGCGTATGACCTCAGGTGCTCCTTCGATGCTGAGCAGTTCGGGAAATCCGTATCTGCTGAGAAAAGCCTGATACTGGGTAAAAGGCATTCCTTCAGTCCAGTAGGACAGTTCCAGGATGTAGATTTTTTCGAAGACCTTGGATGCGGCAAACATACAATGAGTCTGACGAAGGTTTTTCGCCAGATCAGTCATCATTTCCAACTGGTTGGGGTCCAGCACAAGGTCCCGTGCCATGGCCAGGGAGGTGTTTCCCACTTGGTAGATGGTCTTAACCCTGGGAGGAATCATCCCCAATTGCTGAGCCTTTAAAGCGTCCACGTAAGTGCCGGAAGCTCCGGACATGTAGGCTGTGGTGACGTCTTCGAGGCTTATGCCCGCCTCATGGCACAGCGTCACATGGCCTGCCCGAACGGACCCTATTGCTTTGCCCGCTTCCTTCAGATCCTCTTCTGTGAAGATGATATCTGCTGTAAGATGAAATTCGGCGTCCAGGGTGTTGATACGGGGCAGGCTGATAAGGTTGGCTTGCAAGCCCTGGCTTACAATTGCAACGGTTCCCGTGCCGGTTATCCCGATGGGGTCGATCTCTCCCTTTTCCCAGGTGCTTCCATTTCTAAGGTTCACCAATGGCCCTGGTGTAGGGAGCATGTCCTGGTCCAGGATGATTAACCGATGGTGATTATCTATGCTGATCAAGTCTGAAATTGCCCCGGGCATAGCCAGCATGCCACAGGTTATCTGCTGGCCTTCGAGGGCTGGGCCTGCGGCAGTGGAACCAGTGATTACCCGACCGTGGTAATACAGCGCCATCTCCGCATTGGTGCCGTAGTCTGTCGTGAGAGAGGTCTCATCTCTCTCCAGCATCCCGGTCTTGATCATCATGGCCAACGCGTCGGCCCCGATCTCGTGGCGGACCGCGGGAGGTATGATGACTTCTGCTTTAGCCGGTATCTTCAGACCGGGGATTTCCTCGGCCCTGAGAACCGTGGCATCCCGCTTCGGCGGCACCACACCAAGTGCCTCCAGCTTTCGCTTGCCTGCAAAAGC
>DATKMG010000152.1:0-2163 GCA_035541995.1 Terriglobia bacterium | reverse complement strand
GACGACCCTCCCTGACGAGGCTGGCCTTAGCTCCGGGAAAGGTGGAGGAAGCGTGCCAGTCTGCGTGAAAGACTACGCGAGCAGCAGAAATGTCATTTCGAGAGTGGACCCGGTTTTCGCAGAAACGAAATACAATCCGGTGCCGGTGCGGATCATCATCGACAAGCAGGGCCGGGTGAAGCATATTCACTTCCTGAGTGCATTCGAAAGTCAGACAAAAGCCGTCAGCGATGCGCTGGGACAGTGGAGGTTCAAGCCGTATGTCGTGGGAGGCCAGCCGGTAGAGGTGGAGACCGGAATTATGTTTGGGCGGACGGCGAGCGCATCAGGTTTAGGTCGGACCGCCGCAGTCGAGTAGGAAGCGATTCGCAACCAGATCGTGGCCCGCGGTAGATTTCAACGTCGTACGTCGGACGGTACCATCAACGAGGGTCCCATGCCTGCCTCGATGGCCCAAATTTCCTGCCAGACAAGAGCGCGTTCGCGATTGTTCTTACTGTTCGTGTACCACGCACGGTAGTGTGACGCCGCTTTTTGTTCCCACTCTGGGTTCGGTGGTTGCGGAGTTTGCACAAACCCCTCTTCCACCGGATTCGATGCGGTCAGCGCGTATGCTTCGGCGAGGATCAGGTGAACGGTGGGTGTCCACTCATCTTCTGAAAAGTGCGCCAGAAAACTCTCGCCCTCTTCGATGATGCTCCGGCAGTCAGCCCCGTCAGAATAGTAGGACCATCGACAGGCCTGATCGAGACTAGCGATGTGGGCCAACTCATTCACGCGGCCGTCCTGTGCCAGTTTCAGAACCTCCTCCAGCAGATTTCCGGCGTAATGCTCGTTGTCCAATCGTGCCGGTTGCTCTGTCTTGATGCCAAGTTCCTGCAAATCTTTTTCCAGCGCGTCTTTGTCCTGCGCATCCGCCTTTTCATCTTCGGCAGAGCGGTAATCCCCTGAGGCGGAGAATTCCTGACAGTACCAGAGCCGGCCTAGCACTTCATGGGCGAGCAAGAGGGCAGCGGCGTGCTGTTCCGGTTTCGCGCTTTGGGCGAGATCCAGCCACTTGCGTAGGACCGGGATCAATTGCTTTTCGCAATGCAAAGGTGCCTGCTCGTACGTGTCACCAACTTGAGGAGCCAGGAACGACAGCATGTCGAGAGTGGGGCCTTCGGGTAATTCCGCAAACTTTGCGGCTCTCAAAGCCAGCCATGGTTGTCCCGCTTCGGGGTTGATCGTCTTGTTGGAAGGCTCACCATAATCGGTCGTTCCCCATTCCCATTCAAGAAGGAAGTCGGGATGATCGCCTGGGCGAGCGACCTTCGGGTTACGAGCAAAAACATAGTACTGGGCGAGAGGGTCGCCAAATTTCATTGAGGCCCATACAGGACTCCAGTATTCATTTTTTGTTATTCCGAGGAACTGGCCGGGATCGTCTTCCGGCTTCCCGGGAAGTTGCTTTGCCAAGTCCGCCACAAAATTCTGGGGAGCAGGAACGCCCTCGAATTCATTGAGAATCCTGACCAGGCGGCAACCATTTTTTCGGAGATCCTCTCCTGTTTCCATCGGCAATGGCGGAAGAGGCTTGTCATAAATCTGTTCGACTAGCGGCGGGTAGAAGAGCGCCACCCTGCGAACATGTATGCCGCCTGCGAGCTCAATCGTGGCGATCGACTTCAGGCACCAACGACCCTCCAGTTTCACATCTCGTTTTTCCCAGGCCTCAAGATTGAATGCTTTGCGCGGATCGCTCTTATCCATGGGCTCTTCGAGAACTTCGCCCGGATGGCGCTTGTTCCATTCCGCAATCGTTATTGACTGATCCCCATTGGCCTGAACAATGATTTCCGAGAGATATTCCTGAAGAGTTCTTGCTGGAGTCTGCGCCTTGCAGAGTAATGGGATTCCGAGCAACACCAGAGCTAGCCACAAACGCCTGGAAGTGATCCACATTCGGTAAGCACCTTCGCGGTTAAAAAGTTGCCTGAAGTGTATCGCTTGAGGGCGGAAAGGCACATTGACTCTCCTGAATCTTGCCCCGGCCCTGCCGCATCTCTTAAAGTAACTCTATGAGCAAGATTCATATTCCTACGCCTTTGCGGCAGTATGTGGGCAAGCAGGCGTCTGTGGATGTGCAGGGATCGACCGTGGGGGAGGCGATGAATGCGCTGG
>DATKMG010000151.1:0-4022 GCA_035541995.1 Terriglobia bacterium | reverse complement strand
AATTCCAGCAGATAAGATCCTGGTTGAGGGGGACTCCAGAGACACACACGAAAACTTGCTCGAAGTGAAAAAATGCTGGGTGAGAAACCCTTCTTTCTGGTTACCTCCGCTTACCATCTTCGGCGCGCAATGGCGGTCGCCAAAAAGTTGAATATGCCTGCCATTGCTGCTCCTGCGCAGATCTGGACACTGCAGAACTTCCCACCCGGGATGATCTGGCCGGAGTGGAGCCTGAGAGTGATAAAGAGTTTTTCAACACCCTCACTCTATCGACTCAGCTACCTGCAGAGGGCCTCTCATGAATATGCAGGCTATTTCTGGTATCAGTTAAGGGGATGGGCTTGAAAGCGTTTTTTTGAAGGGCAACCCATCCGTCAACTAGGGTTGGAGGGAGAAACCTTCTCACGCCGATTGTGGTTGTCGTCTGGCACACCTTTTGATCTCGATGCCAATCTCCTGCGGTATCTCCGAAAAGTCATATACTTCCCATTTTAATTGGGCCCCACGGGAAACGACTACGGCGACTCCCGTGTAATTCCGCAGAGGGATGACCCATCGGTAGTGAGATAAATGGCGCATGTCAACGAGATTTAAGTCTACGTCAAACTCGTTCCCAAATTGTTCGAGGAACTCATAGACTTCCCGGTCATTCCCTCCCTTCAGCATCCGATCGTCAATCCCTGTCAATAAGTAGGCTAGGCGCCGGGCCTGATCAATGACTTCCATGGGGGCGACTCCTTGGTGGCAGCAATGGCGATTTGGTCAAGCGGAATTATACCTCTTCCAACATTGCCAAGCCTGGAAATGATGTTGTTGATCAGGCTGACGGTCGGATTGCCGGAAACCATGCCTATGAATGGCATGGAAGCCTCCCAGCACGGATCCAAAACGCTTCGACATTAATCTAAATCAATTGGCAGACAATGGCTTAGAATAGTATTAGTATCCTTGAGAATCGATATTGTTGTTACCTGGTATGGACAGAATACCCCAGTGGAGTTTTTAACATGTCAATCCTGCCCGGGACGCCAGAGTTCCTTTGCCATTCATTGAAACGAATGGGGGACCTTTTCGCGCCTCACGACACCCTGGATAGGTTGTTGGAGGAGGCTGCTCGGGTCTCGCTGGAGCTGCTGGGAGTTGACCATGCATTTATCGTCTGGGCAACCGATTCACCGCAGAAGGTCTGGGTGAGAGCCAAGTGGAGTCAGTTGGGAGTGGATGGAATCCCGATATTGTCTGATCAGGTCGTGGCTATTGTGGAGAGGATCCAGCGGGCCAATAGCGACGGTCTCCAGTCTCGTTCGGAGTCATGGGAAGCGAATGAGAATGGGATGATGATTCGGTGCTTGAAGGTCAAAGAAGAATCTGTGGGGTATCTGGTTGTCTTGCCGGGACTGGGTCGCCAAAACCACTTCCCCAGTCTTTTGTTCTCGATTATCGGGGACCAGATTGGCCGGACCATTGAAGTGTACCAAATCCGGCAGTTCCTCGCGTCGCGATACAGTTCACTCGCATTGTGCAAGGAAGCCGAAGAAGAAAAGGGGGAAATCCAACCTTTTGATTCACACCTATTGACAGCCGTTCTGCATCCGGAAAAAGTCGCCCGGCTCTTGGCCAAGTCATTTTACAGAGATCTGCGTAGAGCAGGCTTTGACACCAACCAAGTGCTTTTTGTGGCATCAGAAATCATTGCAAACCTTACAGCGACCATCCGCAAAACCCGTGCCAAGGCAGACAGAGAATCCAATCCTTCGTAAGCCACCTTGAGAAGATAATCCCATCAAGAAGGACCGCTATCGAATATTGCCGGTTTGAAATTGCATCCAGAATTTGTTTAATAGGAACTAACCCGACGACACGACTCACTTTGTCGGTGAAGTCCCTTTGCAGGTTAAACGTAATAACTGAAGAGCCTGCAAACCCTTCTCGGTCATCTGAAAGTACTTACAGAGGGCCGATGGTGAGCATCTCTCCAGTCGAGACTCAATCTGACTTGTCAGTGGCTTTGTCGAGGCTCAGCCGCTATACTTGGACCGAAGTGTCTGCCGTTGGTCCTTAGCAAAGCGAATTAAAGAGAGGCTTTCATAGCCCAGTCGGCCGGAATGGCTGGCTCTACCTCAACTGAAAAAGGAGAACTTCATGACCGGGATTCATTCCCCAACTAAGATTTCTGCGGTCAAGTTCGGACTGATCCTGATTATTCTTCTGACGGCTAGTTCTGAAGGACGGGCGCTGGACAACGGACTGGCTCTGACTCCGCCAATGGGCTGGAACAGTTGGAACAAGTTTGGGTGCGATGTCAGTGAAGACCTGATCAGGTCTGTGGCGGATGCCATGGCCAGCCGAGGAATGAGGGATGCGGGATTTAGGCAAGTTCAGTGGGAAGTTCAGTGCCGAGGTGCCGTTTCATAGCGTGGTCATGGTGACCGTCAAACCATAGGATACGTTACCGGGCAATCCGCATCACACCTATTATGAGAGGGTGAGGGATGGTCATCTTGGCCAAGGGCAAATATCCAGCGGAACTTCTTCTTAAGTGGCTCTTGTTGTTCTTACTGATAATGGAGGCGAATTAGCGGATGTTGTAGAATCAAGTTAATTGCGGAGTCATTTCGGTGTTTCGGTTCTTCCAGGTGTCCGAACTCTAACGATCGTCAAGATGTGCCTGAATTTGAAACTGGCGTTGGGCGTCCATGGCCCGGCCTGGACATCAAATATCATTTCCGAAGTACACAGTCGGCGGGAATCAAACAGTCAAGGAGAATGGCAATGTCAACAGTTAATCGAAGAGCATTCGTGAAAGGTGCGGCCCTGCTGTCCGGAATGGCGGTGCTGCCCTCTCGGACGAATGCAGACACAAGTTTGCCGCAGAAGGGGATTCTGATTTCGATGCTTCCGGAAAAGCTCTCTTACCTGGACCGATTTAAGCTAGCCGCTGAGTTGGGTTTCAAGGGTATTGAAATGCAGACGATTGGCGACGCGAAGGTGGCAGATGAAGCTCGGGATGCCTCGACTAAATCCGGAGTGAGGATCCATTCCGTCATGAACATGGATCACTGGAAGTATCCTTTGTCGAGTGATAATCTCCAAGATGTTAAGCGCAGCGTGCAAGGCATGGCAACCTCACTTAGAAACGCGAAATTATGGGGAGCAGACACCGTTTTGCTCGTTCCAGGGGTAGTGAATCCTAAGACCTCCTACCGGGACGCTTATACTCGTTCTCAGAAGGTTATCCGCGAGCAGATTCTTCCTTTGGCCCAGGAACTCCAGGTGGTTATTGCAATCGAGGAGGTGTGGAATAAATTCCTGCTCAGCCCCCTGGAATTTGTAGCTTATGTCGACGAGTTCCGCTCTCCCTGGATCAAGGCTTACTTTGACGTGGGGAATGTGGTCCTATACGGATACCCTCAAGATTGGATCCGAACCCTTAGAAAACGGATTGTCAAAATCCACTTGAAAGATTTTTCCATGGATCGCGCCAAGGACATGTTTTACTGGAAGAACCTGGGAGAGGGTGATATCGACTGGCCGGAGGTGAGAAAGGCCCTTGGGGAGATTGCCTATAGCGGTTATGTCACACTGGAGATTGAGGGAGGCGACGCTACCTACCTCAAAGATGTCTCCCGACGGGTGGATCGTTTCCTGAGCGGGCAAAAACCCGCCTGATAATCCTTTATGAAAATACGGTTTTTAGCGGTGCCGCTGGGGCGCGGCGTTTCCATAGCACTGGAGACGGGACGCCCTCGTTCCACCTTCCGACATTTTCATCCGAGGTGACATGCAACTGCGAGGATTTTTCTCACTAAACAGGGGGCAAGAAATGTGGATTTTTAGACGGAAAAATCAAATCCAATGGCGCCAGTTGATGTGGTTGTCCATTTTGCTATTAGGACCCAGCGCGAATTGGTCCTTGGAGGGCGAGGGCCTTCTTCAAGTCGGCACGGCCCGTGTCGATATTACGCCAGACATGCCTGTGCAATTGTCCGGCTATGAAGCACGAAAGGCGCTCTCCACCGGTA
>DATKMG010000150.1:0-7414 GCA_035541995.1 Terriglobia bacterium | reverse complement strand
GCTTAACAGCAGGAGACCGTGATTTTCCAATGGAATATAGGAGATGTTCCAATGCTGGACAATATGCTGGTGGCTCACATGCATCAACCCGATAGTGGTATGGGGAAAGTGGTTGTAGGAATAGCTGAGGCCTACAACGCCGAAGGTGCAAACGAGAACAGTTAACCTAAAGGGTATGAAGATGGACGTTATGCAAGGTTATCGGCTTTCGCCCAAACAGAAGAATCTTTGGCAAAAGCGATCAGGTCCCCAGGCTTTTCGAGCTCAGTGTGCGATACAGATCACCGGAAATTTAAGAGTTGCAGCCCTCATGGAGGCTGTGCAAGAAGTTGTCGTTCGCCATGAGATTCTTCGCACGGTCTTCCAATGCCCGCCGGGAACACATATCCCCGTCCAGGTGATTCTGGAGAGTAGCCAATTCTCATGGCAAGAAATCAACCTGCGGAATATCAGTCCTGAATTACAGGTCAGCAAGATCGAAGAGGTTTTTGAGGAAGAAGGGCGTCAGTCGTTCAATTTCGAAAAAGGACCGCTTTTGCGCCTGAAGCTCCTGGCTTTGTCAAAGCAAAGACATATCTTATTGGTGACACTTCCAGCACTGTGTGCGGATGCATGGACGCTCAAAAATCTGGTGCGGGAATTTAGCTTGTTTTTCTCACATCGTGAGACGGACCACATTTTGGGAACACCGATGCAATACGCCGATTACGCCGAGTGGCACCATGCATTCCCTGAAAAAGAGGACTCCGAAGCAGCTAAGGAGTTCTGGAAAAGGCTGGACCTTTCTGCCTTTGCCAGGGCAAAACTACCATTGGAAAAGTGGCTGGAAGGCAAACAGGTATTTGACCCTCGAGTATTGAGAACTCCTGTCGAAGAAAAGCTGGTTAGGAAGCTGCTGGGGTTCGCCCAGGAACTCGACACGACTATCTCAACTATCCTGTTATGTTGCTGGAACGTTCTTCTAAGGAAGCTCTCGGGGGAAGAAGAACTCATCGTAGGGACTTTACATGATGGTCGGGGGTATGCGGAGATGGAAGAGGCAATGGGGCTCTTCGCAATTCATCTGCCCCTGCTGAGCCATCTAAGTGAAGATCTTCAATTCAGGGATTTCGTAAAGCAAATTAAGTGTTCTCTGGAGGAGACTCACCGGTGGCAAGACGGATTTGATTGGGAAACGGTCAAAAAATCCAACGGAGATATTAATCATTGTCCCTACTGTTTCGAGTTCATCGACCTGAGCGAAGAACTCACGGCCAATGATCTTTCCTTTTCAATCCATCAGCAAGTCACTTGTATTGACCTATTCAAAGTCAAACTGGCATGCGTGCAAACTAAGAATTCGCTTAATACAGAGATTCAATATGATCCCCTGTTCCATAGCAAAGAAGACATCGAAAGACTCACTGCGCAATTTCAAGCCCTGTTGGAAGGTTTGGTCAAACTGCCTGACAGCACGATCGGAGATATGGAGTTTCTCAGTGCGCGTGAGAGACAACAGGTTCTTTTTGAATTTAACCGATCTGAGCCCCACAACCAAAGGGACGATTCTGTCCTGAAGTTCATCGAGGAGCAAGCATCACAAAGACCAGACCACGTGGCCGTAATCTGCAAAAGTCAACATGTGTCTTACGCAGAACTCAATTCCCTCGCGAATCGGCTGGCTAGATATCTTCAAGGTCTGGGAGTAGGTCCTGAAGTACCAGTAGCAATTTGTGTCGAACGATCCGTTGAGATGGTCGTGGGTATCCTTGCAATTTTGAAAGCTGGTGGCGCATGGCTGGCTCTTGATCCAGACTATCCCGGAGATCGCCTGACTTATATGCTGGAGGATTCACAAGCTCCAGTGCTGGTTTCACAATCACATTTGTTGACCAGGCTGCCCCAATCTCAAAGAAAAGTCGTCATGTTGGACACTGACTGGGCTGCAATCAGCTCGGTGAGCAATCAAAACTTCAGGAGTGGAGTGACACTACAAAACCTGGCCTATATTATTTACACATCGGGCTCCACTGGCAAACCTAAGGGAGTGATGATTACTCATGCGAACATGAGTAACTACGTCCAGGCCTTACCAGGACCGCTAAACATCACTTCAGACGATCGTTATTTGCACACAGCCTCCATCTCGTTCTCGTCTTCAGTCCGTCAATTAATGGTCCCCCTCTCAAAAGGTGCAACCGTAGTTGTGGCCACATCCGATCAGATCCGTCAACCACTTGCCTTGTTTGCACAGATCCAAAGAGAGAGAGTAACTGTTATTGACATAGTTCCATCGTACTGGCGCCTTTGCATCCAGGTCTTGGAAGCTCTGGAGAAAGGCGAAAGAATGGTACTCCTGAAAAACAATCTGCAATTAATACTTTCGGCCAGTGAGCCGCTGCTATCGGATCTTCCGCAGAGGTGGAAGTTTGGTTTTGCCCATGCAGCCCAGCTTATCAACATGTTTGGTCAAACCGAAACCTGTGGCATCGTCGCCACTTACCCGATTCCCGATCAACGAGATGTTCGTAGCAGAATAATCAGCATCGGAAGGCCAATCGCCAATTCGCAGATATATTTGTTGGATGCCCGTAATCGGCCTGTCCCGATCGGGGTACCTGGAGAAATACATATCGGTGGATGTAGCTTGGGTCGCGGCTACCTGAACCAGCCCGAATTGACAGCAAAGAAATTCATCAGGAATCCTTTTAGCCGTGATTCCAAAACTCGTCTCTACAAGACAGGAGATCTGGCCAGATACCTGCCAGATGGTAATATCGAGTTTCTCGGCCGACTGGACAACCAAGTGAAAATCCGAGGCTTTCGTATCGAACCTGCCGAGATCGAAATACTCTTGAACCAGCATCCGGCTGTGCGGGAATCGGCAGTTGTGGCCGAAGAGGAGGAAGCAGCCGAAAAACGCCTGGTTGCTTATGTAGTCCTTGATCAGAAGGGTGGAGCTGAGGCAAGTCAGTTGCGCGATTACCTCCAGGAGAAGGTTCCTAACTACATGGTTCCGGCCGCTTTTGTTTTTCTGAAAGGCTTGCCACGAACGCCTACCGGTAAATTGATCCGGCGAGATTTGCCAGCGCCACCCCGAGAACGCCCGAAAACAAACAAGTCCTTTGTTCTCGCTGAGACTGAAACCCAGAAGAAGTTGGTTGCTATTTGGATCGAACTGCTTCGCCTCGGCCAGGTGGGTATACACGACGATTTCTTTGAACTAGGTGGACAATCACTGCTGGCGACCCGATTGATGTCTCGACTGCGGGAAGCCTTCCAGGTGGAAGTACCGTTGCGAAGTCTGTTTGAGGCACCGACGGTGGCGGGTCTGGCGGAAGCCATTGAAGTGCTGCGGCAGGGCCGACAAAGGCGGGTGGCCGAGCCGATTCTGCCGGTTCACCGAGACGGGCCTTTGCCCCTGTCGTATGCGCAACAGCGGTTGTGGTTTCTCGATCAGTTAGATCCAAGCAGTGCAGCCTACAATATGATGGAGGCTTTTCGTTTGAGGGGGCCGTTGCAAAAGAGAGCCCTGGAGAAGAGCCTGGAGGAGATTGTCCGGCGTCACGAAGCGCTCCGGACACGGTTTGTCATCGAGAAGAACGATCCAGTTCAAGAGATTGGGCCGGCGACGGCATTCCCTCTGCATTCGGAGGACCTCACGGCGGCGGCAGAGGAACAGCGGGAACTCGTAGCCCGACGGCGGGCGATGGAGGAAGCGTTGTGTCCCTTCGATCTGGCGACCGGTCCACTGATGCGGGCCCGTTTGATGCGGCTGGACGCCGAAGAGCATGTCTTGTTGCTGACGCTGCACCACATTGCTTCCGATGGCTGGTCGATGGGGGTGTTGTTTCGGGAGTTGTCGGCGCTGTACTCGGCCTTCAGCCAAGGGGGGGCTTCGCCGCTGCCTCCTTTAAAGGTGCAGTATGCCGACTATGCCATGTGGCAGAGGAAGTGGTTGCAAGGGGAGGTGCTGCAAAATCAGTTAGCTTATTGGAAGCAACAGTTGGGTGGGGAGTTGCCAGCGCTGGAATTGCCAACGGACCGGCCACGTCCAGCAGTGCAGACGTTTCATGGGAGTGTGGAAGACATGGTCTTGAGCAAGTCGGAAACGGAGGGGCTAAAGAGGCTTAGCCGCCGGGAAGGGGTGACACTGTTCATGACTCTACTGGCGGCGTTTCAGACCTTGCTGCATCGCTATAGTGGGCAGGAGGACATTGTAGTGGGCACTCCAATTGCGGGTCGTAATAGGCCAGAGATTGAGGGGTTGATCGGTTTTTTTGTTAATACCTTGGCTTTGCGCACAAACCTTTCAGGCAACCCCACGTTTCGAGAGTTGTTGGCCCGGGTGCAAGAGGTGGCGCTGGCGGCTTTTTCACATCAGGAATTACCTTTCGAGATACTGGTGGAACACCTACAACCAGAGCGTGACCCGGGCCGAAATCCACTGTTCCAAGTCATGTTCGTTTTTCAAAATGTGCCCCGGGAATCTTTAAAGCTGACGGGAGTGAGCACGAGGCCCATGAGTGCGGGTAGACAAGCGGTCAAGTTTGATCTGACCCTTTCGATGGAGGGCAATGAGGAGGGACTGGAGGGGCGGTTGGAGTACAACACTGACCTGTTTGACGGGACTAACATCAGGCGAATGCTGGGGCATTTCAAAGTGTTGCTGGAAGGAATCATAGCCGAGCCTGAACAACGCCTCTCAAAGTTACCTTTTCTAACAGAAGCAGAGCGGCACCAGTTGCTCGTGGAATGGAATGCCCAGCAGCGACATTACCCTGAAGAGAAATGCGTCCATCAATTGATTGAGGAGCAAGTCGGGCGGACGCCTGATGCCGTGGCAGTGGTCTTTGAAGACGAGCATCTGACGTACCAGCAGCTGAATGACAAGGCCAATCAGGTCGCATTGTCGTTGGCAAAGAGAGGGATCGGAAAGGGTTCGTACATCCCGATTTTGATGGACAGAAGTATCGAAGTGGTCATCTCAATCCTTTCCATTATGAAAGCCGGGGCGGCCTTTGTCCCCCTCGATATCCAGTGGCCGGCAGAGAGAATCAAACAGGTCCTGCTAGACTTGAATAGCGAGGTCATCCTCGTAAATAAAGTGACGCCCTATCGGGAAGAGGTATTGAATCGTTCTTTCCTGCTCGTAGACGGGCGGGTAGCGTGCGACTCGATGCCGAGTCTGAATTTGAATATCGACTCAGGGGAGCCCATCTACGCGATCTATACGTCCGGCTCGACAGGAAAACCCAAAGCAGCCGTCGTACCCCATCGGGGGATCACGAACCGGTTCTTGTGGATGAACGAATTTTTTGGGCGCGATACTGCGGTCGCGGCCTTACAAACGACACCTCATAACTTCGACAGTGCGATTTGGCAACTATTCTGGCCATTAATCAATGGGGGAAAGACAGTCATTCCATCGTCTGGTTCGGAAATGACCGCGAATTTTTTGTCCACTTTGATTGAACGGCATGCAGTCACAATTACGGACTTTGTCCCGTCCGTATTTAATGTGATCGTTCCAGACCTATTGATTGATAGATCGATACGGCAAAAACTGAGATCTTTGCGCATCGTCATTGTTGGGGGTGAGGAAATCACTACTGCAGCAACCCACAGCTTCGTGACACACTTTCCAGGTGTACGCCTTATTAACCTCTACGGACCGACAGAAGCTTCAATTGGATGTATCTGTTACGAGATAACTGGCAAAGAGCGCGGTAAAATCCCGATCGGAAAACCGATTTCTAATGTACAAGTGTTGATCTTGGATCAAAACAGAAATCTCGTTCCAGTGGGAGTTGTCGGAGAACTCTACCTATCTGGCATCTGCCTCGGGCTCGGCTACTTGAATGATGAGAAGAAGACAGAGGCAGCTTTTGTTGACAACTGGTTGACGGAGATAGATTGCGACAAACTCTACAAAACCGGAGATCTAGCCCGTTACCTCCCTGATGGCAACATTGAATTCCTCGGTCGCCTCGACCAGCAGGTGAAGATCCGAGGGTTCCGCATCGAGCTGGGAGAGATCGAGTCTGTACTCTGCATTCACCCCCAAGTGAGAGAGGCGATTGTGGTGGCCCGCGAGGATGGGTCAGGGGGAAAGCGGTTAGTGGCCTATGTGGTTTTGAAGCCAGGAAAGGCGGCGACGGTCAATGAACTGCGCGGTTACCTTAGACAGAAGCTTCCTGACTACATGGTTCCGGCGAGTTTTGTTTTCCTGGAGAGCTTGCCGTTGACCCCCAACGGCAAGGTGGATCGAAAAGCCCTACCCGACCATGGCCCGCAATGGCCGGATTTGAGAAGCGTTTTGGTTGCTCCGCGCACGCCGATTGAGGAAATCTTGGCCGATATCTGGTGTCACCTGCTGGGGCTGAGCCAGATTGGTGTCGAAGACAATTTTTTTGATCTGGGCGGACACTCGCTGCTGGCTATGCAAATGATCTCGCGCGTACGCCATTCCTTCCAGATCGAACTGCCGGTGCGACGCCTTTTTGAAACTCCCACCATTTCTGGCCTAGCAATGGCGGTTGTCGAGTTTCTGGTCGAGAAAACCGCCGCGGCAGAGGACAGCCAAACGTTAAATACATTGGAGGAGCGTTGAAATTGTGGAAGATGGGTGCTTCCGTAAATGACTGTTGTCAGCCTGTCTGTAACTCACTCTCGTGGTATAGTTTGGGACTCAATTTGAGGGCTTTAGTTCTGGCCTCAATAGGGTCCATCAACCATGAAGAGTCTCAACTGTCCAAGCCAGCAGTGCCCTCCATCGAGAAAAGGCGACCCTGGAGCCATCAGTCACCATGGCTTCTATACGACTAGATGGGGAAAACGACGTCGCTACCAGTGTCAGGCTTGTGGGCCGTTCGACAAATGAGATGGCGAAGCACCTTTCAAGCTACATAGCGCTTCACCTTGATCTCTGCCGCTCTTTCTCGCACTTCAGCAATTTCGTAGGCAGCCTGCATGCGCAAAAGCGTGTCCATTTTCGGACCAAAGGCCTTCTCAATTCTTAATGCCATCTCGGGCGACAGCGCGGCGCGGCAATTGAGCAGGGCTGATAGCGCGGGCCTAGTGACTCCCAGAATCCGCGCTGCTTTGGTGACGGTGAGATTGAGCGGTTCGATCACTTCCATCCTGATGAATTGCCCTGGATGAGAGGGCCTGGCTAAACGCATCGTGTTGTTTCCCTTCAATGGTAATCCTCAAAATCGAGAGCACCTATTTCTCGCTCGCTTGGTTCGATCCGAAACGTGATCCGCCAGTTCCGGGTGACTGTCAGGCTCCAGGTGCCCTTTCGATTTCCGGAAAGCTGATGGGCCCGCCACGACGGAATATCCTGGAGCTCGCGAACATCGTTCATCTCCTGCAGGAAAGTCAGGATGTTTCTTATTTTCTCCACTGCGGCCGGGGGCAGGCCGGAAGCGTC
>DATKMG010000149.1:0-10511 GCA_035541995.1 Terriglobia bacterium | reverse complement strand
GTGATTTCCCCGTCAAACAGGAATCTGCCGGCCGGATTGCGGGGACGGAGCGTATCCACTTGTGACCAAGTGCCAGAGAAATCAAAGTGAAAATTGTGCTTCTTGCGACGGAAGTTCACACCGTCCGAAGCTGAGTAGGATGCGTTCTGGTAACGGATCAAGGAGCCTGGCTGGCTTCCAATGCTGAGATAAGGCGAAAACTCGAATCTCGGGAATGCCCCAGCCTGAACACCAGCCAGTCCGATCCCGCCAGCGTAATCGACTGTTTCTCCGTTGTCGGCCTGGTTCTTTAGCGCACTGTACCAGGCCGAGATATGGAAGTGGTTCACCACAGCGGGAGAGAGATTATAAGTCTCACTGATTTCGCTGCTTCGTGAACTGACACGGCGTGGGGGAGGCCCCGGATTAGCGGGGTTGTCGAAAATGGGTGCTGCCCCATCCAAACCACTGGAATACCGTCCATTCCAGGAAAGCTTGTGGCGAGTACCGATACTATGGTCCATTCTCCAAACAACCCCGTTTGGGGTATTGGTTTCCACCGAGTTGGAAAAGAAGTTGTTTCGCAGAAACGGGCCGACATTAGTGTTGGGGGAAGGGTAATAAGCTATGGCATTCAATGCCACAGGATCGAGGCGTTCCCTGGGAATAACATTACCGGGAAAGGGGTCCCGAAGGTATTGCAGATTGGAGAGTGAGACATCCTGTGTCGGGTCAAATTTGGGGTTCGGTCGAGTTGTCGAAGGGTCGTAAATCGTGACAGGCTCTCCCGCATCATCTACCAAGTCGGAAAAGTCCCCATATCGTTCCGGTACGGTCGGAATCGTGCCTAGGGTTGAGCGGGATCTCTTCTCGCGAGTGCCTTCATAAGTCAACGAGAAGAACGTCTTGCCACCTCCATCATAAATTCGCGGGATTCTCAAAGGACCAGTCAGGTTGAACCCAAACTGGTTGCGCCTCAAGACAGATTTTAGGCCATTGGCCTGGCGTACCTCATGAGGCCAGGCGTCCAACGCGTCGTTTCGAAAATATTCGTACAGGTTACCATGATAGTCCCTCCTCTTTGGCCGGTTACCCTTTCCTGGCCCCTGTTGCTGGGCTGATGTCACTCGGCCAATCTCTATCCGGTATTCCTGAAGTGCCTCTTCCAGGACTGATTCCGGGGAATCTTTGTTTTCCTTGTCTGCCTGATGCTCCCCGGTTCCTGATCCGCGATTCTGCTTGGAGGGATCCTCACTAATGCATAACAGTATGGACACGGATGAGAAGCGCGACGTCTCAGGTTTGGCCCAAAGTGGAAGCAAATCGCAGAAAATGAAAAACCACACTCCACAATTCAATAAGTTTCGGACGACCGAATAATGCCCCACGCGATAAAATTGCATAATCCTCTAATAACATAGCCCTCTTCGATTCGCGGCGCCAGTATCCCGTAATCGTGCAGGGGTTGTCAACCCGCAGAGCCCTGAGAGAGTTTCTCCCAACCTGCCCTTAAAGCGGGCACGGCCTTGGGATGTCAGACTTGGGTTGATTCTTTCCGCTTCGCTGCTTTGGTCCGATCTCAAACTCCCTCGAAACGTTTCCCCTTCCTTTTGTCTCCGCATTCAGGTAATTTGATTAGGTGTGGCAATCTTTCCTGTCTGCCCTCGAATCGGGCCAAGGGATTTAATCTCCCGTTTCGGCAATTCCGTTATCCTTGGCCATCCCAGACAAATTCTAGGAAGAGAAATGGAGAAACAGTATGTTGAGAGGATTTGATTTTCGTTTCCGTATTCTGCTGTTGCTGACCACTTTTCTGTCTCAAGCTTCAATTCTACTTGCCGACGAGGGCATGTGGACTTTTAACAATGTGCCCAGACAGGCTTTGAAACAGAGGTACAGTTTCGAGCCGGCTGAGAGTTGGCTAGCCCATCTGCGGCTGAGTTCAATCCGGTTCAACAACGGAGGATCGGGTTCATTTGTCTCGGCCAATGGTTTGGCCATGACTAATCATCATGTGGCAGCAGACTGCTTGCAGAAACTCAGCTCTGCTGGAATGGATCATTACCGCCTGGGGTTTTCGGCCAAGAGCCTGGATAAAGAAGCCAAATGCCCGGACCTTGAACTGAATGTTCTGACCGATATCGAGGATGTTACAGAGCGCGTGAACAGCGTGGTCAATGCCGGCCAGGATGCTGCCCAGAACTTCGCTGCTCAGCGAGGCATGATGTCGACCGTTGAGAATGAATGTGCCAAAGCGACAGGACTGCGTTGTGACGTGGTGACGCTCTATCAAGGGGCGATGTATAACCTTTACAAGTACAAGAAATATACGGATGTCCGACTAGTTTTTTCTCCTGAATTTGAGATAGCCTTTTTTGGTGGGGACCCTGACAACTTCACCTTCCCTCGCTATGATCTGGATGCCGCGTTTTTGAGGGTCTACGAGAACAACAAGCCGGCGTCGATTCAAGACTATCTGAAATGGAACGCAGCCGGCCCCAAGGAAGGTGACCTTGTTTTTGTGCCGGGCAATCCTGGCCGAACAGCCCGCCTAGACACGTTGGCCGAACTCGAGGGACTACGGGATAGAAGGATTCCCTTTGCTTTGGACATTCTCTCCAGGCGCAGGTCCATGCTACAGGAGTTCAGCCAGCAAAGTGAGGAAGCAGACCGCATGGCCAAAGAAGACTTTTTCAGTGTCGACAATTCATTGAAGGCCTACAAAGGCCAGCTCGATGGGTTGAAGGATCGTTCCCTTATGGACAGGAAAGCGGCAGAGGAAAAGGCTCTGCGTGACTCGGTGGCAGCGGATCCAAAGAAGCAAGAGGAATACGGCAAGGCCTGGCAAGCCATTGCCGATGCGCAACAGGAGTATGGTACCTTTTACAGGGAATTCTCCCTCATTGAGAGGGGGACCGCCTTCAACTCGCAGTTGTTCGAGATAGCCAGAATGCTCGTGCGACTGGCCGCTGAAAAACAGAAAGCTAATAAAGACCGACTGCGCGAATATCGGGAATCCAACCTGGCCTCTCTTGAATTAGAGTTGTTTTCGCCTGCTCCAATTTATGACCGCTTTGAAAAAGCAAAACTGGAGAGTTCTCTCCAGTTCATGGCGGAGCAGCTTGGAGTCGAAAACAATCTGGTTAAGAAGGTATTGACTGGCAGATCTCCCAACGAGTATGCAGCATCCCTCGTGCTTAATAGTCAACTAAAGGATGTCGCTGTCCGCAAGAAGCTGGCGGATGGGGGACAAGCTGCCATCGAGGCTACCGACGACGCCATGATCGTGCTGGCCCGTCGCATTGATCCGGAAGCACGAGCCCTGCGGCTCCGTTACGAGGATCGCGTCCAAGGCGTGGAACAGGCTAACCATGCCTTGATTGCCAAAGCGCTTTTCGCTGCGAAGGGAACTTCCGTTTACCCTGACGCCACCTTCACCTTGCGCCTGGCCTTCGGCACGGTAAAAGGCTATCAGGAAGACGGAAAGAAAATCGCTCCCTTCACGACAATTGGAGGGGTTTATGAACATGCGGCCGCCCACGGAGGCCAGTCTCCCTACCAATTGCCACGCAGCTGGATGGATGGGAAATCAAGATTGAACCTGAAAACCTTCTTCAATTTCGTCTCGACTCCCGACATTATTGGCGGAAACTCCGGCAGCCCTGTTGTTGACCGGCAGGGCCAGGCGGTGGGGCTGATTTTTGACGGGAATATCCAATCGTTAGTTTGGGATTTCTTCTACGATGACACCCAGGGGCGCGCTGTGGCTGTCGACACGCCGGGGATCCTGGAGGCCCTACAGAAAATCTATCATGAGGACCGCCTCGTTCAGGAATTGACGCAAGGTCATTCCGTCAAATAGCAGATAAAGCTACCTTCATCTGTTGCTTCAAAGGGTGTGTTCCATTACAGGAAAGCCCAACCCCGAGGCTTTCCTGACAAGCGAAGAGCGCTCGTTAGCCACATTGATGCGGGTTGCACTGAACTCTCTTCGTAGCGAGTAATTGTCTCTGAGAAGGTCAAATTCCGCCCCGCGATTTTCACTGGACTTCATGGTTTCCCGCAACGCCCGATCGTCTTTCCGGATGTCATAAACCTGCCGGACTATATGCCGCAGTAGGGTCTCGTCGTCACCTTGTAATTCCGTCAGGTCAATCTGGGAGACCCTTGGTAGCGGAAGCTTATCGTTCCAGGGTACCGGTACTGATCGATTGAGCCACTGACAGAACGCATCATAGATCATGGCTGTGGCTGTGATCTTCCCCTCGGCTGAATAACCCGCGATATGGGGTGTCGCGAGGAACGTTTCTTTGACGAGGTCCTCATTAATACGGGGTTCTCCCCGCCAGACATCCAGAACCCCATGGGAGATTTTTCCCGCATCCAGCGCTCGTCTTAATGCCTCTTCCTCGACAACGTCTCCTCGCGAAGTGTTAAGAAGAACAGCCCCAGGTTTCAAGGCAGAAAAGAATTTCGAATTTACCATATGATAAGTGGCATCTGTCCCTTCCCGTTGAAGCGGGACATGCAAGGAGACGAAATCGGCTTTAGCCAAAGCATCACGAAGCGGCAAGAACCTCGGGTCGCCGGTTTCTCGATATTTCGGAGGGTCATTCAGGAAGATCTGCATCCCCAGGGCCTCGACCTTTCTCAATACTTGTGAGCCGACATGGCCAACTCCCACGATGGCGATGGATGACCCTTCCAGAGTCTTCCCTCTAACCTCGGCTGATTCTAATAAGGCCGCCACAACATACTCTGCAACTGCATTAGCATTAGACCCGGCTGCTGAAGCGAATCGAATCCCTTGGGACTGCAGGTAATCGAGGTCAATGTGATCGAAGCCAATAGTTGCGGTTCCCACGAATTTCACGGGGGAACCGGCCAGCAATTCCTCGTTTACCTTTGTCACGGAGCGGATGACTAACGCGTCGGCTTTCTTGACCACTTTGGCCGTGATTGACCGCCCTGGCAGCACAATCAATTCCGCGAGTCGGCCGAAGACTTCTTGGGCAGAGTGAATATTTTCATCTACAATAATCCGCACGAGTTTGCTCCGCTTCCAAAAGAAGAGTGAATTTAGAGCAGCACGTCGACCTTGAACAGACCTCAAAGGGCTTTTGTGCCTAACTCGACCGAAACACTCTGTTTCTTTACTCCGCTGCAGTATTTCTGACCCAATCACCTTCGGCTATGACAACCAAGCCAAACGTAATCAGCGAACTATTTCTACCGGACTGTAAATTCATTCAGGTTATCCCAATCTCGGATGGTGCTCAACGGTCCTATCAGGCTCGATTTCGTTATCAGCAGGTTCCAACCTCGGCAAGTGGGACATCCAACAAGGAAGCCACCTTTCGCAAGCAGGGAAGCAGGTGCCCGACCCCTAGAGCACAATGATGCGTGGGTCCTTCAATACACCACCGATTGACGAAGTCGGCCGGGGGTAGCCCAAAACGTAGGCGGGAGTTAGTGTTGCCAATGCGCAGGGTCGGCCCCGGAATTGACTCACCCTCGGCCGCGATCAGCTTGAATTCCCCACTAGCAGTTTGGCTCAGGCCCAAGATGGTGATGGGACCGGTTTTGACCTTAAACTCCACCGAGACCCCGAATCCGCGCTTGCCATGGTAAAGCCCCAGACCACGAAGGATTGGCTTGTGGTCGCTAATAGCGATATGGCCCGGTCCGTCATGCCCCATGAGGAGGAAGTTCTCCCGGAAATCCATAGCGTAAAACTCTGTGTACGATCCACCGGCGCCCAACCGATCCATCAGGAGCATGGCCACACAGGTTTTGAGATCGCCTTCGCCGCTCGCCGGGATGCCACGAGCGGTTAGCAGAGTATTACCCAGAATGAGGCCCGCTCCAAGTCGCTCGTACTCGTTTCCGTCCAGGCCCCGGTAGTAGTACGTCAACCCTCCCAGTTGAAAATCCTCGATCAGGCGGTCGAGTCCAACCGCGACTCGAGCCGCCCATCTCAGGTCGGACTCCTGAACACTCTCAGCGGCCTCGAAGATCTGACGCGTTTCCTCCAGCTTCACTTCTACAAGTGAGTCTTCGGTGGGAGGGACCCGCTTAGCCAGGTCACACATCTCCAGGACCTCAACGTGGACGCTGAGCTGAGCGTGAACCATTGTGAAATCCGAATACATGTCCAGCATGCCTGGATACGTGTGTCCGAGGAAACCGATTCGGGACTGCCGCAGAGCGCGCACGGCCGTGGCTGCCCGGCACCATTCCCGGATTTCGGCCCAGGGTCTATCGTCGAACAGCATCCCCGAGACCACCTGAAATGGGATCTGGGCGCGGGCAAAGGCGTTTGAAATTTCGGGGACACAACAAGCTGAACAATTGGCCAGCCATTCTGCAGTGTCGGTGTTCTCGTAGTCAAGGGCATCGGTGGGTTGTAGATTCAGAACCAGCACGCGCAGCTTGGCTTGCTCGACGATGGGCAAGACCTGACTTGAGGTGGCGTAGGTGCCCACATAGCAGAAAAGGAGATCGAGGTCTTGTCCAGCAAACAGGAGTCCTGCCCGGCGAGCCCCGCGGGCATCGTCAATTAGGCCTGCTGAAATTACCGTCGCGCCAAAGCCGGACAATCGTTGCTCGACTGCTTTTTGGTAGCCTTCCAGTCGTTCCTTGAGGCCAGAGAACTGAGGCCAGTATGCAGCCAGCCCAATCCCAAAAACGCCTACCCGGCAATTGGCAGCAGGTGTACGTGCAGCCAAGCCACTCGGTGCTCCTTGACCTACTTCACGCTGACTCATTGGCGATAGTCCTCTAGATTTGACTCCGGATGGGTTTACCAGAAGATGATGTTGACTGCCAGCAGGGCCACCCCCACTATAGCGGCCCAAAACACCGGTTTCTGATACCAAGGGCAATGACTCTCGTCCGGGAGAGGTGTCAATCCATACACCAGGTTCACGAGTTCACAATCCGGTTTAGGCCCGGTCAACAGGCTGACCACGATGACCACCCCCATGCAAATCAACAATGACCACAGGCCACCATACATGTTGACCGCCATGTCTTTCGCCAAGGGCGAAAGCGCAATGTACTGCACGTGATCAGGGTTCAAGCGGGCGGCATCAAACCGGTCCGGGAATATGTGAATGTAGAGGAAGATGGAAAAGGAAGCCAGAATCCCCGCCAGGAATCCCCAAAATCCGCCCGCGGGAGTAGCTCGTTTCCAAAGCATCCCGAGAATCACCGCCCCAAAAAGCGGTACGATGAAAAACATCACCAGCACTTGCAGGTAAACGAGGATGTTGCTGAAAAGCATGGCCGCATAGGCGGTCCCGATGGCGATGAACACTCCAATGATGGAACACGAGCGTCCCATCTTTACATAGTGGCCATCGCTGGCTGACTTGTAGAGCAGCGGCTTGTATACGTCATAGGTCCACACGGTCGCAAAGGCGCTCACGTTGCCTGCCATCCCTGACATGAAGCCGGCGATCATGGACGTGACTCCCAGACCAAGCAGGCCGGGCCCCAAATAGCGGGCCATCATCAAGGGAAGCACTTCATTGTAACTGTGTCCTCCCGTGATCGCGACTTGACTCTCCGGGACCAGCGTGATTCCGGATCTCTGCGATAGGACCGCCAGGCCCAGCAAGCCGGGCATCGTGACGATAATCGGGACCAGCATCTTGAAAACAGCGCCAATGATGGTGCCATTCTGAGCGGCGCGCAGATTCTTGGCGGCCATGACCCGTTGCACCTGCAAAAAGTCTGTGCACCAATAGCCAAACGATACAGCTAATCCCAAACCAAAAACCATACCTGTCCAGTGCATTCCCATGGGGTTGTTGGCGGCTGACCCCAGGTTTGCCCACAGGCTCGTGAAATTCTGACCCGGATGTTGCACATTGATGGCGGCAATCATGGGGCCCCACCCTCCCGCCTCGACCAGGCCCAGGATTGGGATCAACAACAGGCCGAGCCAAATGAGGAAGAACTGAAGCACCTCATTAAATACTGCCGACAGCAGTCCCCCTGACGCCACATATAAAGCGACGGTAATGGAAGATACCCAAATGCTGAAATGGATGTTCCATCCCAGAATGATCTGCATCACCTTGGCCATGGCAAACATGTTAACTCCGCAGACCAGCACGGTCATGAGGGTAAATGAAATACCAGCCAAGGAGCGGCTGGCCTCTCCATAGCGCAATTTCAGATATCCCGGGACGGAGTGAGTTTTGCAAATGTAATAGAAAGGCATCATGACAACGGCCAAAAACAAGATGGCCGGGATCGCACCGATCAAGTAAGCATGGGCACCCAGCATTCCATACTGATAGGCCATAGCGGACCAGCCCATCGTTTCCAGCGAACTGAGATTGGCGGAGATAAAACTCAGGCCGGCGACCCAGGCTGTCATTTTCCGTCCTGCCATGAAGAAATCCTCGCCAGTGCGGGTAAATCGCTTCAGGTAAAACCCGATGGCCAGTACGATGGCAAAGTAGAAAACAATGATTAACAAATCGACGAACGACAGGGTGAGCAATCGAGAAGGGACGCCGGGAACCGCCGAAGAAAGAAGAAGGTCTAAGACCTTGGACATATAGAGAATCGCACCTTCACTTCGATTTCACGAATCCTGGTAGCAGCGGATATGACCCGGTCTACCAAATGAGCAGCTAGATCCAGAGCCGTGCCGAACCCGATCCCGGCCGGGATGCAAGAGTAATAGCCCGCAGCCCGTGCGGCCAATAAGGCGAATACGAGTCTTCCTTTCAGGCTCATCAGGGGAGACTGATTTTGAGTACGTACGCATGGTCGCAGGGTTTGTCGGTCGGGAGTTCAACCGCCAGGCCTTGTGCAACCAGATCCCAATTCAGCCTCGATGCAGATCCCAGGAGTTGCACATTTTGAATCTTTGCGACTCTGTAGGGTGTACCCGAAGCTAGTGACTTAATGAGCAATTTCCCACTTTCGGGCCAGGCTAAAGCAATTGCATAAAGCGTGCCAGCTTTGCTGGTGAATCGAAAGTCGGCGCTGCTAAAGGCTTGGCGTTTCGTATCATTGAACGAACCCTCCACTACTTTTGTCGGCCCCTCCCCGAACACTTTCCAGGGGCGGGTCCCGTAGATGGCTTCACCGTTTACCTCTAGCCAACGACCGATTTCCAGCAGAATCTCTTCCTCCGCTGCGGGAATTGTGCCATCCGGCCGGGGGCCGATGTTTAAGAGCAGACAGCCGTTCTTGCTCACAATGTCCACCAGGTCGCCCACGATGGAGCCGGCTGTCTTGTAGTCCTGAGGCTGCACATAACCCCAGGAGTTCTTGGAGATCGAAGTGTCAGTTTGCCAAAAAAAGGGGCGGATGGCAGCCAATTGACCCCGTTCAATGTCCCAAACCGCGGAGTTTTCCGGAAAGGACTTGAGCTTGTAATTAATCGCTACCCCCTTTCCGTTCTGGGCTCCCCAGTTGTAATAAAAGGCAGCAAAGCGTTGCAGGTAAGGCTGGAACACAGCCTGTTCAATCCACCAGTCAAACCAAACCAATTCGGGCTGGTATTTTTGGACGATCTCGGATGTCCTGGCCAGCCAGTCGTCTAGAAAATCCGGGCTTGGAGCAGCCCCTTTCTCAGGTTGGGCTGGGCCGTATAGACCGGCATAGCGCGGATCGAGAACATCGGAGTCAAATGTCGTGCCTTGATCATAAAACCACCAGTGTTCGGCCCGATGCGAGGATGTCCCCAAATGGAGACCTTCGGCACGCACAGCCTTGGCCAACTCACCCACGATGTCACGCTTCGGTCCCATCTTAGCGGCGCACCAATCCGTGAAATTACAGTCATACATCGGAAATCCATCATGATGTTCAGCCACAGGAACGACATATCTGGCCCCAGACTTTCGGAACAACTGGGCCCAGTGAGTGGGATCAAATTTCTCAGCGCTGAGTCTCGGGATGAAATCCTTATAACCGAATTGCGATTGAGGTCCATAAGTGGCTACGTGATGTTTGAATTCCTCAGTATCCTTTTTGTACATATCGCGTGGATACCATTCATTGCCGAAGGCTGGCACGGAGTACACCCCCCAATGGATGAAAATTCCAAATTTGGCGTCGAGATACCACTGGGGAACCTGGTAGTTCCCAAGGGACCGCCAATCCGCTTGAAAGGGTCCCTTGGCAACTAACCCATCCACAGTCTTAAGCATCTCGGCCACTTTTTGCTCTGCTGCCCATGCCCGATCACTCAAACTCCAAAGGCCAACTATCAGGATGAAATAGAGCCATTTACGCCCGGCTGCAACGCAGGTCAAGGAGACTTTGACGATAGCGAACTTCAATTTTGAACAAGACATAGAATTCAACCTCCCTAACCAAAAGGATTGAGTCAAAGCAGTATGAACAATAAGACCAAGCAAGGGGATCGCATTGAGGAGGACATTCAGTGGTCCAATGAATTGCAGTCCGTTCTTTGTCAGGCAAAAGCCATAACTAAGGCTCCGCTTCCTAACATAACCAGGAAAGAGATCCCCACTCTCCACCCAAATGACGGCGTCCCCAAT
>DATKMG010000148.1:0-3316 GCA_035541995.1 Terriglobia bacterium | reverse complement strand
AAAGACCGGACACTTGCTGCGCCATCACTTTCGCAATCTCTAAAGTCAACTGGGCGAAATCGTGGTAATACCTGTCCAACAAAGTTTTGGCAAGCATATAGGGACTGGTAACCGTAAATTTAAACGGACCGCCGGAAACAGAGGCTGCCCTCTCACAATCAGCAGGAATATTCAAGCAACCTTCGCCAATTTCGCCGGTAACCACACCAGCGGGCTTTTTTCTAAAAGCCATTGATTCTTTGCTGGAAAATGCCTGCCAGGCACTATGGCCCAGCCTGGTGGTGATGCCCGACATGGAGCCGACAAAGTAATCGATCATCCCATTGGTGTCTGGATGATTGACATCAAACCGGTATAGCTCCCCGTCAGTAGGCAGGTCGATGCCTAACTGCCTCTGGGTATCGAAGACCACTCGGGTGGCATCTAGCTTTGTCTGTTCGCTGGGAAAGGCGGCCAGCCAATCCGGGACGGGATAGGATCCAACGGTGGTTGTCAAAATGCGCGGTGCGTCTGGAACCTTTGTCATATCTCGTTTCATCGAAACTCCGTTAGCTTTGTCACATTGACCATCCGTCGGGACAGGGGCCCGGTCACGACAATTCCTGTTCATGATGAAATATTTCATTGTCCCTTGGCAAGGAGAAACGGTCTGGGCAAGCAATGAGTCGGAAGCTGTGAAAAAATCGGATCGGGGCAGCCCAGGCTCCGCTCGGATTCTGACCTGCGACTGAAAGCGCGCGCGGAGCTCGCGTTCCACCCGGGTGGAGCGGGCGCTCCCGCGCACGCTTTTTTCCAGAGGGATCCATCTTTCAATGTTCTCACAGCTTCTCAGTTACACGGCGAATTCTGGGGCGATGAGTGGCTAAAATCAGAAGAACCGTTATCGGTCTCATTGACCCAGGGCAGCGCTCGCCACAAACATTCGCTCTGCCTTGGGCTGGCTTATGCTGGCCTTTCAGGCCAGGGTTGCAATGCTCCCTTTGTCCGTTACTTTTGATTGCTGCCGTACAGGTCAAAGAGGATTGACAGTTCTGCAAAAGCAGGGTAACGTTAGCACGTATGATGAACTGTTTCATTGAAGAGAACCTTCTCTTATAATGGAACCTATCCTCGTCACTTTGCCTGGGGGTTAAGAAGACATAAAGCCCATGGCAGTCACGATTAAAGATGTTGCGACTCGCGCGGGGGTTGCTCTCGGAACCGTCTCCCGAGTGATTAATGGTTACCCGGATGTCAATCCCCGCCTGCGGGAGCACGTAGAGAAAGCCATTCGGGAATTGAATTACCGGCCAAATGCCAGAGCCCAGAGTTTTGTTCGGGATGCTTCACCGATCATTTCCTACATCTTGAGCAATCGGAACTTCTTTCATCCCATTCACTCGCGGATCTTACAGGGCGTCGAGGAATATTGCGAAGAAGCGGGATTCTTCGTTTTGTACACCAAGTTCCAATATACGGCCGGGACTGAGGTGTCTGAACTTCGCCTGCCTCGAGTTCTGCAAAGCCATGGGATTGCCGACTGTGTCATTCTGGCCGGGACCAACTATGAGAATTTCCTTGATGCAGTAGAGGAATTAGGGGTCCCCTACGTGTTATTGGCGAATAACTTTGTGACATCAGGGAAGCGAGATCCGGTGGATCAGGTAAGATTTGATGAGCTCAACGGTGCCTATGAAGCTACGAAATATTTGGTCCATCTGGGTCACGAACGAATTTGGTACATCGGCGACCTCGCGTTGCCGTGGTTCCGGGTCCGCTATGATGGGTACTTGAAAGCCATAAAGGAACACAAGCTGGAGCCTTTGGTCCAAACTGCTTCTTTGTCTGACGACCCTTTTGCGAATGGACACGACAGCATGGAGATGATCCTGGAAGGTAAAGAGCCTTTCACTGCCGTTTTTGCCGGGAACGATGATATGGCTTATGGCGCCTGGGAAACTCTGCGTCATCACGGATTGGACGTTCCTCACGATGTGAGTCTCGTGGGATTTGGAGGCCAGTACCGCCCGCTAAAAATCCCACAGCTGACTACTGTCCGGGTTGACAGTGAAGAAGTGGGCTGGCAATTGGCCAAGATGGCTGTCCAGAAGACTAAGTCGCCCAGGCAGAAATTGCCGGAGGTCCTGATCCCCACCACATTGGAAAAGCACGGAACCTGCCGGCCTCTTCTCCCAAAGGGCGACGAGGCCAAGTTGACCCATCTGCCCCATTCCAAGCGAGCCTGATGTTCCTGGATAAGACATGCCACTCGAACCAAGAGTCGTCATTGTGACAGGAGCTGGATCTGGAATTGGCCGCGGCATTGCCATCATGCTTGCTCAAGAGCGAGCCAAGGTGGTGATCGCAGAAATTGACCAGCTTCGCGGATCCTCTGTCGCTGATGAGATTCGTGAGAATAATGGAGAGGCTTTTTGCGTCCCCACAGATGTTGCCAGTGAAGACAGCGTGGCAGACATGGTGGAGAAGACCTTATCTCGTTGGGGAGCTATCGACGGCCTAGTCAACAACGCGGGCATTTTCAAAGAGGCTGAAATCTCTTCTTTATCGGCAGCCGATTGGGATCGTGTCCTCACGGTCAACTTGAAAAGCATGTTCCTGTGCGCTCGGGCTGTCCTCCCGTCCATGCGTCGGCAAGGAGGAGGATCCATCGTCAACATTGCTTCGGTCCACGCCTATTTTGGGTTTGAGGGACACGGGGCTTACGACGCCAGTAAAGGAGGGATTGTCGCATTGACTCGCACCCTCGCTCTGGAAAACGGGCCCTTCCAGATCCGTGCCAACGTTGTCTGTCCGGGTTACATCGACACGCCCATGTGGGACGAGTGGCTGGCGACTTTGCCAGATCCTGGTCGGATGGACCGCGAAACGCGAGAGTGGCATCCCTTAAGGAGGCGAGGAACCCCGGCTGATGTCGCGAAGGCTGTCAGGTTTCTTCTTTCGAATGATTCAGACTGGATCACCGGTGCCAGCCTGGTTGTCGACGGCGGATTGAGCATTCGCTACTTTGGCTATTGAAACCGATCGAACACACGGCAGACCCAGCACCGTATTGACGGTTTCGACCCGATCCGCCGTGGACAGAACTGAGTGGCGGCCGAACCTCCGATTAGACCGCTTTGATGCCCTCTCAAAAATCTGTCGACAGATGAGCGCGATTCGGTCTGCAGCAAAGCCATCACCAAAGGGATTGACACCTGTCTTCATGGCATCGATTGCGCTGATGTCTGTCATCAGTTCCGATACGGATTGCACGATAACCTCGGTTTCTGCCCCCACCAACTTTGCAGTGCCAGCTTCTATAGCTTCCGGCCTTTCG
>DATKMG010000147.1:0-10838 GCA_035541995.1 Terriglobia bacterium | reverse complement strand
TATGAATGGAGGGGCCTTGCCCGTCGGCGCTGATTACATAATGGGCATGGGACCCGGCTGGAAAATTGCCGGGGCAGGCGACTTCAACAGCGATGGCAAGGCGGATCTTTTCTGGCGCAACGACTCCACCGGCAACACCGTGGTCTGGCTGATGGATGGCATCACCTACAAAGACGCCGTGTGGCTCGCCCCCAACGAGCCGGAGTGGAGATTGGCCGCCGTGACCGATATCGGCGCGGACGGCATCCCGGATCTGGTTTGGCAGAGCCGCACCAGCGGAGCCATTATGATCTGGGCCATGAATGGGGGTTCCATGTCGGTTGCCACAAGCTATTGTCCCAATCGGGGAATGGATTGGAAGATCGTCGGCACTGGGGACTATAATGCCGATGGCATGCCGGATTTCCTGTGGCACAACAGCATGACAGGTGAAGTCTCCGTCTGGTTGATGAATGGCTGGAGCCTCAATTCGGAAATTTCGCTAGGAACAGTCTCGGACCTCAATTGGAAAATCGGCGGAGAGGAATAGCTCAGGTCGTGTAACACCTCAGTCATCAGTGGAGGGCCGAGCTCTGCGAGGCCGTATTTTGCCACCACAGCGGCTTCGCCCAGCCCGAACCCCCAGATTCCCCCCATGGAACGCGCCCCGAGACGCCTGAAGCTGTGGGAAAATCGCCCGGCGGGGGTGCCGGGTCTCCAACCTGCCTTTCAACTCTCCCGCATGGCTCCATTATGTCCAAACGCTCAATCAACGTAAATAGCTTTCACTTTTTCCTTGACAAGGCACAAGTTGATGATGAAAGGTTTTTGCATCGCAAAGGAGAAATAGTCCCGGGAGATATGAACTATGCAATATTCGGAGCCACAGGAGCGGTTGGAAAGGCGCTGGCGGCAAAGCTTGCAGAGGGGGGCCAATCGTTTCGCGTTGTAGGGCGGTCCGAAGATCGCTTGCGCCGGGATTTTCGTCGTTATGAACCTCTTGTCGAATACTGCGCAGCCGATTTGAGTGATTCAGCCGCTGCAGCACGCGCCGCTGTGAGGGCCGACACGATTTTCTATACGGTCGGAGTTCCATATCCTCAGTTTGAACAACATCCAAAACTGACACGACTCGCGCTTGGGGCCGCAGCAGCCGCTGGAGTTCGGCACTACGTCCACCTAAGTACCGTATATCCGTACGGAGTGCCTGAGCAGGAGTTCGTCAGTGAGTCTCACCCGCGTAATCCCAAGGCTTTCAAAGGCCGCATGCGCAAGGAACAGGAAGATCTTGTCCTCGCCGCAGACAACCCCCGCGGGATGCGAACGACCATCTTGCGCCCGCCTGATTTCTACGGCCCGGACTCGGAATTGAGTTACGTTCACGCGATCTTTGATGCGGCAGTGAATGGCGGGACCGCCAATGTCATCGGTCCTATTGACACACCCCACGAGTTCATCTTCGTCCCGGACCTGGCCGTAACGTTAATCGCTCTTTCGGAAAGGGAGGAAGCCTACGGCAAGGCGTGGAACGTCGCTGGTCCCGGGCTGATAACCACTCGGCAATTCGCCGAGCAAGTTTTTGAGGCTGTTCATCAGAAACCCCGTCTTCGCGTCGCAGGCAAGTTCATGTTGCGCCTGTTGGGACTCTTCAATCCGTTTCTCCGCGAGGTCGTCGAGATGCACTACCTGTGGACCACCCCGGTGAAACTCGACGACACACGTTTACGCCAACTACTTCCGAATCTGCACAAGACTCCTTACTCGGAAGGAATCCGCCTGACCCTCGACTCGATGCGGCCTCGCGCCGTTCCTGCGAGAGCCTGAGGAACCTGTGATCTCTCCCTGTGAAACAGCAGTTCCTAAAGGGACTGGTCCCATATCTAAAGCGATCCCGTGAGTTTCCTTACACAGTTAACACGGAATTAACATGATCATTGATATATTAGAAAGTGCTTAAGTCCGTGTCTGGAAGTGACGATTGCCTTTTTGTGAGGCGTCCCTTATTTGAGAGGCACGACTTGAGCCCTCAGGTTCTCGTCCAATCTATTCAATGAATACTTAGCGATGGAACCTCGAATTCGAACGGCCGCTCGAATCGACAGCTCCCCGTCAACAGTCGCTTGCCGTGGCAGTATTTTCAGAATCGTCTGCCCATCGATTTCCCACCTCTCAAAACAGAAGTGCGCGGCTTGGCCCGTAAACATCCGAGCCAGGTGAGGAGTAGTTCCTGGAATGGAATGGTCACGGGACTTCACGAAATAGGAGAAAGAAATGGCCAATCAAAAGGATCAGTGGATCGACTGGAGGGCTTTGGGCGTCGTCACACTTGTGCTGTTAATGTCCGTGGTGGGATGCCGCTCGAGCAAGGCGCCGGAAGACCAGAAGCCTGCCGTCCAACTGCCTCCGGGATTGCTGATTTGGGCCGGTTCAGAAAATCGCAGTCTGGAATCCTTGGTACAGGAATTTGCCCGCCGCAAAGGAACACGCATCGAGATGGCTTACTACGGTTCCGGCGAAATTGCGGCGGAAATCAGCAAGGGAGCGCAAGCCACGCCTGATGCTATTTGGCCGGCTTCCAGCATTTGGATTGCCTATGGGGACCGCAAGGGAGTGGTCCGACAATCGGAGAGCATTATGCGTTCGCCGATGGTCCTGGGTGTCCGGTTGTCCGCCGCGAAGCAGTTGGGCTGGGTGAAGAACGAGTCGGGTTACGTCGGACACGACATCACGATTGCCGATCTGGTCAAAGCCCGCACTAGCGGCCGCCTGCAAATCGGCATGACCTCTGCCACCCAGTCGAACTCAGGCTGCATGGCCTACCTGGGGTTCCTGTATGCTTTGTCAGGGAACCCGGAGATACTGGAGATCAAGCACGTCCGGGATGAAAAAGTGGGCAAGCTGGTCTCTTCGCTGCTGGGCGGTTTTCAGCGCTCGGCAGGCAGCACAGGCTTTCTGATGGATCTCCTGCTGGAACGGCCGGAGCTGATGAACGCCGTATTCACTTATGAGTCGCTGCTGATCGAGACTAATCAGAAATTGGCGTCGGCTGGCAAAGAGCCTCTGTATGCCATCTATTTACGCGACGGGACGGCGATTGCCGACTCCCCCCTAGCCTTGATCAACAAGGGTCAATCGGAGAAGGAAGCCTTCTTCAAAGAACTGCAGCAGTACCTGCTCTCCAATGAGATTCAGCAGAAGATCCTGGCATCCGGCCGGCGCACCGGATTGTTGGGGATGAACCTCAGTGGTGCCGATACGGCCAAGTTCAACCCCGCCTGGGGGATTGATCTAAACAAAGTGATCACACCCATCGCAGTGCCCAGTGAACCGGTGATCCGCGAAGCCCTTTATCTCTACCAGGTGGCCTTCCGGAAACCATCGTTGACGGTCTTCGTGCTGGATTTTTCGGGGAGCATGGGCGGGAACGGTGGGGAACAGGAGCTGAAACAAGCCATGCGGATCCTGCTGACTCCCGAGCTGGCAGCTGAACATCTCCTGCAGCCCTCGCCGCGGGACATTTCGATTGTCATTCCCTTCAGCAACGGTGCTGATCAGCCGCTGGTGGCCAAGGGGAATGATATGGGGCAGTTGATGCCGGTGTTGACGGCGGTCGAAACCAAAACGGCCGGCGGCGGCACAAGCTTGTACCACGCGGCTGCTGAGGCTTTCCGGGTTTTGAACGAGTATGCGGCAGAGGCTGGCAAATACCACATGTCGGTTATCGTCATGACCGATGGCGAACCTACCGACAGCCAGGAAGCCTTCACTTCGGGTGTTTTTGGGTTTTCCCTAAGGAAGGATGTGCCCATTTACCCCATTCTCTTTGGATCGGCAGCCAAGAAAGAGCCGATGGAGTGGCTGGTTTCCCAAAGTTACGGCAAGGTCTTTGACGGCTCCAAGGATCTGGCGAAAGCCATGCGGGAGGCCAAGGGCTATAATTAGAGTGTTTCTCATGACTGACACGACCAAGCAGGTCATTGCCGGCATGGGCGGCGCTGTTACCCTGGCAGGGGCCAGCCTGGTTGGCGCTCCGCTCTGGCTGGCGGTGGCAGCCGGCCTGGCAATTTTGGGGGGAGTGCAGCTGGTTTTCCCGAGCCGCCGGCCGCCCAATGAAATCATATACGATGAGGGAGTGACGGAGGAAGATCTCCAGCAAGCACTCGGGGGGATCGAGGAGCGGCTTCAACTTTTTCGACAGATCGCCTCCAAGGTGAAGCCGGATTTCCAGGCTGCCATCGGCGAGCTCTGCGAGGTGATCCAGGAGATTGCCGACCATTTCCGGAAGGACCCAAAAGACATCCGACATCCAGAGGTCGCTTCACTGCAGCCCATCCTTGACATGCTACGCAACAGTCTGCAGGGTTATCTGCAGTTGGCTCAACGCGAGACGATCACCAGGGAGGAGGAGCAGACCCTGGACCGGATCGAAAAGGTTGTTCATCTCACAATCCCTGGATTGCGTCGCCTGGTTAGCGTATTGACCAATGAGCAACGCCGAGCCATGGACGCCGAGGCCATGACGCTGGAAGCGCTGTTGGCCGGCGCGGCAAATGAGTTCAAGGAGTCGGAGGTGGCTAACGTCCGGCATCGGGTGGCCGACGACTCCAGTCAAACCCAGTCCAACCCCCGGAAGGGGCTAAAGACCAATTGAGAGTGCGCCGATTGGGGGAAATCGAAGTCCCGACCTTTTTTCCGGGGTAGAGGGAGCGTTGCATGAAAAGATTTGTTGGAATCCTCATTTTGTTGGTGGCCATTGGCGCTCTGTTTGGCTGGAAATACCTCCAGCAGAAACGCCTTCTCCCCGGCGGCGGAGAGACCATTGGAAACATCTCCGGCATTTCTGAGATTGAAGTCAAAGGAGTGATCGGAGGGGAGAAGGCGGGATTCCTTGCCGATCCGGAGGTCCAGAAGCTTCTGGCCGAAAAATACAAGTTGCGGGTGACGGCGACTAAAAGTGGTTCCCTGGCGATGATGAGGACCGAATTGACGGGACTGGATTTCCTCTGGCCCGCCAGCCGCAGCGCCGCGGAGACATTCCGGGGAAAAGCCAAGCGAGTGGAGGATATCTTTAACTCGCCTATCGTCATTTACAGCTGGGAGCCGGTGGCGCAAGCGCTGAGCCAACCCGTCCAGATTTCCAGCGGCCCCGCGGCTGACAATAGACCCCTGGTGGAGAAGAGCGGGAATTCGTATTACATTGTCGAACTGGCCCGCCTGATCAAAGCTGTGGAAAACAAGGTGGAGTGGGCCAAGCTGGGGCTTCCTCAGCTGAACGGAAGAATCAATGTGATTTCCACTAACCCCTCGGAGAGCAATTCCGGTTATGCCTATGCCGGCCTGCTGGCAAACACCTTGAATGGGGACATCCCGGATATTTCGCAAATCGATCCGCTCATCCCGCGAGTCCGGCTCATATTCACCCGCATGGGACGCGTCGAAACAAGTTCCGGTACGCTGTTCAAGAATTATCTCACCCAGGGGCTCGGGGCTTTCCCCATGATCATTGGCTATGAGAACCAGTTGGCAGAATTTGCGGCCGAAAATCCGGCCGTTCTCAATCAAGTTTCCAAGTTGTGCCGCATACTCTATCCCAAGCCGACCACCTGGAGCAGCCATCCCCTGGTGGTTCTCAGCGAAGGGGGCAAGCGGCTGGTCGATGCCTTGCTGGATCCTGCCGTGCAGCGGTTGGCCTGGGAACAGCATGGATTCCGGGTGGGGTTGATGTCTTCGCAGTCCACCCTGTCGCCGGTGCTCAAAGAAATCGGGGTAGCCCCTTCGATTGAATCAGTGCAACAAATGCCAAGCAATGAGGTGTTGGAGAAGATCCTGGAGGGGCTCGTGGCGCGCTGAATTCCGGTTCCCTCCGCTTCCAGGGGTCGCGTTGCGAAGACAAAAGGGGGAATTCATAGCGCTACCGATATTGCCGAACCCAGAAGACTTGTTTGCTGGAATTGGCAACAAGTCTCTCAGAAGGAAATCCAAGATTAATAAAGGAGATTCTCATGGACGAAAGCAAGTTCGAACCAATGACCGCAGCGGCGCAGGGGGCGGGAACGACTACCCCGACGGTTTTGCTGGACCTTCAGCCGGTCAAGCCGATGCCTGTCCTTCCCAAGCTCTCCGAACAGGCGCTGGTCAAGGCTCAAGAGTTGTCCCGGCGGATCGACCTGCGCCAGTCCACGCAAATTCTTACTTTTGGCGATGTAGCCCAACAGCAGATTTCCTCTTTTTCCGATTCCCTGCTGCAACAAGTGCGGATGAAGGATGCCGGCGAATCCGGCCAACTGCTTCTGGAATTGCAGACTCACTTGAAGGAGCTGAATCCCAGCAGTCTCACCGAGGCGAGAAAGCTCCTGGGATTGATTCCCGGATTTGATACCGTTGCCAACCGGATTGAGCGGTTTCTGGCCAATTATCAGAAGCTGGCCCCAACCATTACGGACATCGAGACCCGGCTCGAGCATGAGCGGATCGAAGCCATTGGGGATATCAGCAAAATGGACCAGCTGGCCCTGGAAAACGAGAAATATAAAGACGCCTTGCAGGTGGCCATTGCCGCGGCAATCCTGGCGATGGAGCGTTTTTCCGCCGAATATGAGAAGCGCCGAGTGGAATTGAAGGATTCCGAAGACATCCGTGAAATCGGAGATCTTCGTCAGATGTGGAATCAGCTCCAAGCCATGGACCGCCGCGTTTATGCACTACGCCTATCGCTGTCCCTATCGGAAACCGCCACGGTCCAAATCCAAAAGGTCAAGGAAATTGTGGGCTACGCAGCCGAATCCCTGGGCGACGCACGCAGCCAGATGATACCGGCCTGGAAACAGCAAATGAGCATGGCTGTAACGCTGCTGCGCTCGAAAAAACAGCTGGGCATTGTCCAGGAAGCCCGTACTCTGACCGACCGGATGATCCTAGGCAACGCCGAAATGGCAGGACAGCTGGAAATGGCCATGCTGGAAATGCAGAAGCGTGGCTTTGTGGATGCCCAGGTGCTCGTCAAGGTTAACGACGCCTTGGCTTATCAAATCCAAAATGTGCAACAAAGGCAGATTGAAGCAAAACAAGCGCGCGCAGAGTCGATTCAGGTGATCTTCGAATCCCAGCGGCGCCTGGTGGAAGCCATGAAGGGGGCAAACCAGGAATTGGTGGCAACCCCTGCCAACGCTAAGCCGCAACAAATGGACATCGCTGCTGATTTGCTGAAGTAGATGAGCCGGAGGCCGGTTCGCTCATGGGGCCCTGTCCGGGCCTCAATGGAAGATTATGAGGACAGAATAGATCAAGGGCTTCCGTCGAACTTCGATAGTGCAAGGGCAGCAGTTGAATTTGCATTTGTTCGTGAAGTGATTTGATCAATATCTGAGTGACTGCCAGGATAGAAATTCATGAACAGCCCAGATCGGTCTCCGGAGTTCCCGCGCGCACTGCAAGCCCCAAGCACACAAACTACCGGCATCAGCCCGGCCCTAATCAGCCAGGTGATGGATGCTTCCCGGCAAAGTCCTCGCGGACGAGTCGCAATGCCCTTTCACAAGAGTTGTGACGACAGCCTTCAGCGCATGCTCAATGCGCTTCAGCCTGGCAGTTACATTCCCCCTCATCGGCATGGCTCTCCACCCAAAGCCGAGTCGATTGTCGTTCTGAAGGGTGCCATCTGTTATGTTGGGTTTTCGGAATCAGGTGTCATCGATACTGTGCTGTTTGCAGGTTCAGAATGTCCATTCCTGGGGATTGACATCGACGCCAATGTGTATCACACGTTCTTTGCCATCAAACCAGACACTGTCCTTTTTGAGGCCAAGCCGGGACCCTATGATGAGGCAACCGACAAGCAGTTCGCACCCTGGGCGCCCGCGGAGGGTTCGGTGGATTCTCGCGAATTCCTCGCAAAACTGGAGGAACTGACGAGGCCGTCCTGGAAGGCAGAAGTTTGATTGGGTTCACACATCAAGATTGTGTTTTGAGGCAAATGAGCACAAGTAAGCATTATCTATGAAATGGTGGATGGAATTCTTGATCTGGATGGCAGTGGTTGAACTCATTATTTGGAGACGGGAGCGTGGTCGCTCGGCGACAGAATGATTGCGGCCAGACCAATTTCCCCCTGGATTGTCCGGCGTCAATTCAATTCCGGCGGGAGGGGAGCACACGGTGGCGCACTAAGAAGATGGGAGCTGGTAGCTTGGGGTCGGAATTCTGAGAGCCAGTGCAATCTCTTCTTTCTGCCTCCCCGAATGTAGAATTACGAATCTGACTTCAATGGAGTCGGAAAGGCCGACATCATCTGGCGCAACACTGCTACTCGAGAGCACCATGAAAAACGACATCAAGAGCAGTTGGAAATCAGGTCGGAACTTATACCCAGGTTTGTTTCTGGCTGGATTGCTGATACTTATTGGCGGTGGTTTGAACCTTGCCGAGGCGCAATGGGTGAGCCACGGGCCGGAAGGGGGAATCATACAAGCTATATCCATCGATCCACAAACGCCCTCCACGCTTTATGTGGGCACAACTGGCGGTTTATTCAAGAGCAGCAATGGGGGAGGACGCTGGACCGCGGTAAACATTGGACTCACATTTCCTCAAATAAGTGCCTTAGCCATTGATCCGCAAATGCCTTCCACGCTTTATACCGCAACAAGTGGAGGGGGCGTGTATAAGAGCATCAATGCCGGTTTGAGTTGGACCAGGATAAGTAGTGGAGTTTCGTCTTCAACAAAAGCCCTAGCCATCGATCCAAAGACGCCCACCACGCTTTATGCGGGGACAGCTAGCTGGGGCGTATATAAAAGCATAAATGGGGGAGCGAGTTGGGTACAGGTCAACGGCGGATTGTCCTCCAGTTCACCTAGCATATATGCCATAGTTATCGATCCGCAGACCCCCTTCACACTCTATGCGGTGACAGGTTATGGGGGAACTTATAAGAGCACCATTGGAGGAGGAAGCTGGACCCCAATAGGCGGTGGGTTGCCAACCTCCGGTATTGAGTCCATAGCCATCGATCCGCAAACGCCTTCCATTCTCTATGCCTGCAGAAGAGATGGAGCATTCAGGACGATCAACGGGGGAGTAAGTTGGACCGCTGTGAGCACTGGATTGCCATCTTCTGGCATCAGGGTCATAGCCGTCGATCCACAAGCACCGTCGACGATTTATGCGGGGACAGATACCGGTTTGTTTAAGACCATCAATAGTGGGGGCAACTGGACTGCGTTGAACATGGGTATGACAAATTCATACATATTGACCATAGCCATCGATCCACAAACGCCTTCCAGGCTATATGCGGGGAGCTGGGGTGGGGGTGTGTACAACAGCAGCAACGGGGGAGAGACCTGGATCGCAACGAACAGTGGACTGACAGGTTCATACATACATGCGATAACCTTTGATCCGCAAACGCCTTCCACGCTGTACATGGGGACGTCCGGTGGGGTGTTTAAGAGCGGCAACGGGGGAGGGAGCTGGAATGAGGCGAACAATGGACTCATGACTCGAGATATCGAAGCTATCGCCGTCGATCCCCAAGCCCCGTCCACCATTTATGCGGGAAGCTATGATGGAGGCGTGTTTAAGAGCAGCAACGGGGGAGGGATCTGGAATGAGGCGAACAATGGACTCATGACTCGAGATATCAAAGCTATTGCCGCCGATCCCCAAGCCCCGTCCACCATTTATGTGGGAAGCTATGATGGAGGCGTGTATAAGAGCAGCGATGGCGGACAAAGCTGGACTGCGGTGAACAATGGTCTGACAAATTCTACGATATACGCTGTAGCCATTGATCCACAAACGCCGTCGACGATTTACGCGGGAAGCTATGGGGGCGGTGTGTTCAAGAGCAGCGATGGCGGACAAAGCTGGAATGCGGTGATCAACGGTCTGACAGATTTAGACATATGGGCCATAGCCATAGATCCGAAGACGCCATCCACGCTTTATGCCGGGACATGGTCAGGTGGCGCTTTTAGGAGCACCAATGCGGGAGAGAGCTGGACTGCTGTAAACAACGGACTGACGGATTTAACCATATATGCTCTGGCCATCGATCCGCAAACACCCTCCACGCTTTATGCGGCGAGCTATGGTGAGGTATTTAAGAGCAGCAATGGGGGAGAGAGCTGGACTGAGATGAACAGTGGATTGACAAATCTCCCCGTACTTTCCTTAGCGATTGATCCGCAAATTCGGAGCCAGATTTATGTAGGAACTGGGGGTGGAGGTTCATTCGTCTACACACCTGGTTCTGGAACACGGCCCGACTTCAAGAGAGACGGAAAGGCTGATGTTCTCTGGCGAAGTCTATTACGGGCGAGAATAAGGTCTGACTGATGAATGGGACGACCAACCTCGGTGATCTCTGGTTTGTCGGCATGGATCTAGGGTGGAAGGCCGCCGCTTTCGCTGATTTCAATGGAGATGGCTGGACCGACATTGTCTGGCAGGATCCTTCCAGCGATGAAGTGATGGTCTGGTACATGAATGGTCAAGCCCTGCCTAAGGGCGCTGATTTTATGTTCAGCATGGGACCCGGCTGGAAGATTGCTGGGGCTGGAGACTTTAACAGCGATGGCAAAGCGGATCTTTTCTGGCGCAATGACTCCAGCGGCAACACGGCGGTCTGGCTGATGGATGGCTGGGGCCTTCAGTCGGAAGTCTCGCTGGGAACGATGTCCGATCCCGCCTGGAAGATCGGAGCGGAAGAATAGGGAATCACATGCAGCGTTGGCCTTTTCATCTCCCGCACTGCCTCCGGGGTGCTGCTACTTCTTTTCCCATTTTTCCAAGGACGGCGCGGGACCGATTGGGTCATTTCTATATCACCTGGACAGCGTCCCAATCGGTCTTACTCC
>DATKMG010000146.1:0-20856 GCA_035541995.1 Terriglobia bacterium | reverse complement strand
ATTGAAAAGAGCTGACATTGAGACTCATCTTCTCTCCGGGATATAGTGAACAACTACCTCCTGGCTTCCTTGCAGGTTACCGGGTAAGACCACCCACTCTTTATCGGCATCAAAATTCTCATACCTATTGCCATTTAGAGTAACGCTCTCGATGCGCTTTTCCTGGGGATGGCGAAGTCGAAGGTAGATAGTCTTGGGAGCATTTCGCTGCGGCGGCACGAGAATAACTTTGATTTCACTGGCATCGGCATTGGGTATCATCTTCAGGGAGAGAGGGCCGAAATAAGAAGCTGCGCGTTCAATCCCAATTGGCCGGTTCTGTGCCAGCCAGTAGCGGGGGATAGCCTGTCCCAGATAAAGGTCATTGCCCTGCTCGTGAACAAACATCAAGCGCAGCCAAAAGGTAGATTGAGACTCGTCTGAGGTCTTGAAATGATCGCCGCGAGGATAGCCTAGCTCCGGCAAGGAATGCTCATTGCACATGCGGGTCTCCGGATAACAGGCCGAAGCAAAGGGGTTGAAATAGGCGCGCAAGTAATGCTTGATCTCATCTCGATAGAGATAAGGAGGAGGTCCATCCAGGAGGTTGGCTTGCATGGAAAAGCCTCCTCGCGAGAACCAATATTGATCAAAGGCGGGTATGGAATAACCATACTGGTCAGAGATGTAAAGGTTGTCCTCGTAATCTTTCAGAATCCATTTGGCTTCAGGAGACTCCGCATCAACCAGCCGGTAGTATAGGAGGAACATGGGACCTTCCAGGGTCTCCCGTAGCCAACCATGGCTGCGACCGCGCTCATACAGCCGGGAAGGAAACTTGGGAACATAGGTCGCGTCGCGTAATCGAACCACAGGGGCCAGGATGCGGGCTTCAGTAAACGCCTTCATCACGTCCTCTCGGTAGGCTTTTGCCTCTCTCTCAAGGCGCTGCGCGTCCGGGTGGCCAAAGTCGGCCAGGGCATTGGCCAAATTCTGAAAACCCCATACAGTCGCCGAATTCGTGGCCAGCCAATGCCAGTAATCAGTGACGTCTTCCAGCGAGCCTTCCGGCAGAACCCCGTATTCCAGAGGGCGGCTGCCGTCACTGTTCAATTTCATGGTGCCCTGGCGTTCTCGGACGACCCACTCGCAGGCTTTGACCAGCTTAGGGGCAGCTGTTTCCATCCACTGGCGATCACGAGTCATCCACCAATGTTCGGCCATGGCCCACATCACATAGCCGTGACTCTTGTTGTAGTCGCCGGTCTCATGCCCACCCGCTCCGTAAAGCAACCCATCCTTGCTTTTGAAATTCCCCAAGAACAAGACGGTCCCCTGATAACGAAGAAATGCATCCAGGTTTTTTTGTGCCTCACGGTGAAAACCCCGACGGTCCAAATCGCTAATCATCATGACCGATTCGTTTGGATAGACTCCGTAGTCAAAAGTCCCTACGTGAGCATGCAGCAAGTCCGAGTTCAATTCCTTGTAGCAATTCACAAGCATGTGCTGCAGCTGAGTCTTATAGAAATCATTGAGCCAAGGCTCTGGAGTGACTATCTCAGTGCCTCTGGAAGTTGCGTCTCTCCAAAAGGAGCAGACCCGACTGCTGTCCTTTTCGAAATCCAGTTCACGTAAGGCCTCTATTTCGTCACGGGTTTCAAGCGTAATGGAGGGGATGGAAACGTAAAGGTCATGCGATTCCTTCGCGCCTAATTCCAGTCGCCACCGAACCCCGCCTGACTCATTCGAAAGCTCACCGCGGCCGCCCCTATCAAAGAGGTAACGAAATCGAGGTTTTTCCTTGTAAACTGCCAGGACTTGGTCGCCCTCCGAAAACAGCTTTTCCGTGGCTTGATTCTTCTCCTCATCCTCCCCTGGAGGCGTGTGCAGAAACAATTGAGCCTGGGCCTTCCCTGACCTGGACGTGTTTATGATGCGTATGTGCATTCTCAGAACCGTCGGGTCATCCAACCGGATCACCCCCAGATCGGCATCTAACTTGTCCAGGAAAGTGGTCTGTTCGTAGAAAATCGGCCCTTCCTGCCAGAAAGTCCGCAAGAGTGGAAGATAGCCTTCTTCCAGACTGCGATTCCCCGAGATCATGTTTTTCGGAAATCCAAAGCTGAACCCGTGCCCGTGCACCGAACCTTCCCAGAGTTGGCGGCTCGCGTCCTTCGAACTGGGGAAGTCTTTGAACCATCTGGAATTTGCCGCCGGCCGGATGGTCCCATCCGCATCCTGCCGCATGGCATTGCGGTTTCCGGGTAACCCATGAACGAAGTAGAGAGGGTGCTTCAGAGGCATGTCGTTCCAGGCTCGGTCCAGGGTCTGCTCCGGCTCATCTCGGATTCGGTCATAAACGGTCCTGCCTGCATACTCTTTGCGGGCCTCTCGGTATCCCGCTAGAGTGATAGCGTCTCCGCCTTTTACAACCAAGGCCCCCAGGTCGTCGACCAGGATGCGATCGCCGCGAGCCACTTCATCTGCCGCAAACGAGAAGGGACGGAATCTGGAACGGAGAGTGACAACGGTTCGATCATATCCACTTCCCGTGGGATCGACAGCCATCAACAACTTCGCCTCCAGGCCACCCTCTCCGTCGGCAGGAATTAGCCAATGGCGTTGAGCGTCTCTATTGACACCTGCCGACCCGACTGGACGCAAGTCGGCCAGGACACCATTGAAGACCTCCACGACACCAGTGTCCTTTTCGCTGATGTGAATCTTGGGTTCGGCCGGTTTGCCCAATAGGATGCGCACCGTCAGAGGTTGATAGGTGGCGTCTGTATAAGCGTGTAAGAGGGTCAACGTTGGCAAGGGATCTGTTGAAACTAGACGAATTTTCAAGGTCTTTCTATAGGCAACCCCTTTCCCTGCCAAGCCTGGAAATTCGTGGCCATTCGTCGGTTTGAAGGTATAGGTGAAGGTCGAACCCTGGCTGGCAAGATTGGTGTCAGCGTCCTTCCAGCGTCCGTTGGTCCAGTCGTCAATCACGTCCCAACCCACACCCCCAGCCCCAGCCTCAGCCAGGATGGGGTCAGGACTCCCATTCCACGATTGATGCCAGTACTGAAGATGGACGTTCTTGGGACTGGGCGGAGTCACGCCAGCGGGGAAATCGACAACGACTCGTCGAATTTTCCGCGGTTCCGCCCAGCGCACAATTAGAGATCTATTGTCGGAATCCGAAATCAGTGTTCCAAAGGGTGCAGCATCGAATGGGTCTCCGGGTGCGTTCGATGTCATTCGAGGAATCATTTCGGCCCGAAGACCAGGGAGAACTAAGATCGAAACGCCGACAATTGAGAGCCTCGTCAACCATGATCTACTCATAACCAACTATGCCTCCAAATAGGGGTGCGATAGGAAAAGCTTGTGCTCATGAAAATGCAATTCTTAATGTGGGAGGCGCACTCCGTGCGGCGACAATTTCTACCTCAAGGTCGCCGCTCGGAGATCAGCTCCCTCATTTTGATTGGCGGCGGCGCGCCCCAATAGACGTATGCAAAACTTCCATGGATGTGCCATCTCGGTTCACATAACTATCTCTGTTGTGCTTTCACCCTTTCCTATTCCCGGCAGGGGAATTCAGTAAAGACGGGTCTGGGAACTGTCATGCGATTCTTTTGCGGTAGGCCGGAACCGCACTGTTGTCACGGCGGGAGAGGCATCTAACACCAACTCGGTTGTTCCTTCTCGCCTGCTGACAGCCACCGGCCCGTGATCTGGCACCATTCTTGCGGCTGCAACCTCTCCGATTATTCGGGAATCGAGCGATACTCTGACCTGCTCTGGTCCGTTGAAGGGAACCAGCGCCAAGGCCTGATCCTCGAGGGTGTCATGATAAGTCCGGGAACCGGTGCTGCGATTCAGAATATAAAGCACGAGTTCGTCACCCTTACGGTTCATCTGAAGAACGTACTTGCGTTTGCCCTGGATTTTAACGACCGGGCATCCAATCAGGCGTGCCGTCAATTCCCCCAACAAATCGTTGCCGTGTCCATACGCCAATTCCTCCGCGCTCGTGTAGATGGCCAACCCTTTGCCAAAATGGTTTTCGACAATGGCTGGCCGCTCATTGGCATTCCGCCACGTCGCCAGCACACGGGCATGGCCCGTACGCACGGCCAAGGCACCCGGGTTCAGCTTGAGAGAACCCACCAGGCCTGAATCGGGCGCCGTCGAAAGTTGCTTGTAGCCGGGCAGATGGCCGGAAAAATTCACTCCGAAGACATCTGAGAGAAAGAAGTCGCTTTTCGGCTGCCCTGTTGTGTCGAGCAACGAAGCGTAACCGAACGCCAGCAGCTTGCCTCCATTATGAACATACTCCTTCACGCGTCCGGCTGTATCCTCATCCAGCAGGGCATTTTCCGGCAGCACGAGCATGCGATAGTCGCTCAAAGAGAACCTTTTTCCTTTGAACGCGCCGCCAATCCGTTCAGTCATGTAACCTGCTTCGCGCAGTTCAGTTTCGATCCCCCAACCGGGAGGAGCCAATTCCGTGGGGTCATCCCAGTGGGAGTTCTTCCACAGTTCCACCAAGCTGGGAATCCTGAAGAGTTGTGGCGACGGATTGCCTGTCAAAACGCCAACGTCAGCAGAGGGCTGCGATCCTTCGATCTATTCCTTGTTATCACGCAACCAGCTGCCGATAGCACGCAATACTCTCAAATCGCCATTTTCATCGAAAATGCCCGAGTGGCCCGGAGTCAATGCAGCATAAACATTTCCACCCTGAATCCATGCCGTTGCCGCTGAAACCCTCGCTTCATCCTCTGACATGGCCGGTGGCGGGGCCTGATCACTGACGGGCACATACCATGAGGAACTGAGCAGGATCCCCACATCAAACGGCCGGTCCGAGGCGTGTCCCAACCGCGCACCCTGGTCAATATTCGGCCAGGAATGCCCTTCCATCGAGAACCAATCCACACTCGAATCGACCCACTTCGCCTCTCTGGGATTGACGATATCGCCCATTCCCGCACCATTCCAGGTGAGTCCAATGTCGGGCTGTACTGCCGACAGTTTCCTGCGCAACTCAAGCAGATAATCGCTTAGCGTCTGCACCTTGAACTCCTGCAATTCCTCCTCCGATCCCTCCCCGACCGGCTTCCCATACTTCGCTTGGAATGCAGCATCGGTATACTTGTCGCGAGAACCGACAGGTTGTGCGAAGAGGTCAAGGTAGAATCCATCGAGGGGACCGTAGTTCTTCAGGATCTCCACCATCTGATCCAGCGCATACATGCGATAGGGGGAGTAGAAAGACTTCCAGTCGTTTTCAAACGCCATACCCATGGGTTTTCTCTTCGGGTCCAGGCACGTCCAGTCGAGAAAGCGCGGCTCAGGATTGGCATCCAGCCCGACAGAGTAATAAACCACCGCCTTCATATTTTGACTGTGCAGGGCCTTCAAGGTGAGACCGAGCAGGTCCCGCTCGGTATGGAAACCGGTGAGCTTCGTGGAGTGCGGCACGTTGCCATCGTGCCATTTGTCGTAGAAGATTACACCCGTTGCCCCAGCGTTCTTAAATGTCGCCACGGCGCGCTCGGCATCATAGGCGCTACCTAGACCCTTGTTCCAGGACTCCAACGCGGCTTGCTGTTTCTCGCGTGTCCAGGGACCGTTGACAATGTAGTCCGCTCCCCATACTCCAGTGCCTGTGTTGGCTATGAAACCCGTCATGACGAACAACTGTGGACTCCTATAGAACTGTGCTCGGGCCGAAGCGGAATCCTGGCTGTATATCCCTGTGCTTGCGAACAATGCAATCAGGGAGAGCAAGGGAGATTTCATACCCCACCGCCATCCAATCCGGTCCGAGTATCCGCGAAGAAGCCGGATGTTGATTTTCAGGTCTCCTTCTGTCGTCATGAAATCTCGCAGGCGGGATAGCCACCCATCGACCCAACAGAATTGTGAACAGAGCAGGAGGACCGTGCCGCGTCAAACCCCTTCAATTTCCCCCCGCCTGTTTTGCCTTCCTTGCATTTTCCTGGGCGATGGAGAGCGCACGGGTCGCCACTGTATCCTCAGAATCCGCTCGGAGCACCTCACTCAGCTCGGCGATCCCCTCTTCCCAGCGCCCGAGCCGGCACAGCACAAGGGCAAGATTTCGCCTGAACACGGTTTGAGAGGGAAAGAGCTTAAGTGCTGCGCGATACTTGTCCAGAGCCGCAGCCCAATTACCTTCTTTTTCGAGTTGCACGCCTTCGTTGTTTAAATTCATCGCCACAGACATGTCGGTTGTCTGGGAACTTTTTATCAGGGTTAACAGCTTCTGCTCACAGGTACTGGCCTCTTCGGTCTTATTGGCCTTATGCAGGGCCCCACACAATTGGTACAGAACTTTCCGTTCCCCCGGGTTGAGGACCCTGGCTTTCTCGAGGTGCTCAATGGCTTCAGTCGTCTGGTTGCTCCGGAGGTATCCAGCACCCAATTCAAACTGGGCCGTGCCATTATCTGGAGAGAATTCGACAGCTTTTTTGAACGCGTGTAATGCCCCCTCCTCGTCCTGCAATTTCTTTTTAATCAACCCAAGCGCCAAATAAGCCTCGCCGTAATTCGAACGAAGCTGAATAGCACGAGAGAATTCCTTGATTGCCTCTTCAGGTTTGCCCTGCTCGCTGAAAATCTTACCTTTGAGATAGTGAAGGTAGGCGGCGTTGGTAGAACTTCGTGCCAACTCGATAGCCCTCGATATGTGATCATTGGCAAGGGCAAATTCGTTTCGCTGTGCCAGTACTAAGCTCAGATTCGTGTGAGCGTCGATGAATTGGGGATCAAGCCTGATCGCCTCTTCATAGGCTCGACGCGCGGCGTCGAGTTCCCCAAAGCGCGCTAGCGCCATCCCCAGGGTGTTGTAGGATGGCGCAAACGCCGGACGCAACTCAATGGCCCGCCGGAGCTCCAGAATCGATTCTGACCGGTCTGAAGTCAGCACCAAAGCTGTACCGAGGAGCAGGTGGACGTCGGCATCGTGCGGTTCTTCCTTTACTAGTTCGCGTAACCTTTCAATGGCGGCAGGCAGCAATCCCCGGGCCAGGAGGTCTTTCGCACTGGCGATCTTTTCCTGGAAAATCCTGGACTGAGCTGACGGTTTTCGGTCTTGTTCAGGGCGGGGTGAACTTGGAGACTGGGCAAACAAGCAGCCGTCCGAGATCAGGTTCAGGGATAGCGCCAGGCTCAACAGATAGACCATTCAGAAGACAAACCTCAAACTGAACTGAATCTGCCTGGGGCGGTTGACCAATGCGTTGACTCTTCCGCTGTCGGGCTGGCCAATCACTTCAACGGGTGCTCCCAGGCTCATGATGTTAAAAATGTTGAAAAACTCCGAACGGACCTCTAACTTTCTTGACTCTCCCAGCGGAATATTCTTAAACAGAGAAAGATCGGCATTGTAAACGCTTGCGGTACGAAGAACGTTGCGGCCAAAGTTCCCGAACGAAAGGACTGGAACAGCGAATGCGTCAGGGTTGTACCACATTTGAGAGGTTCGTTGGCTAGGGTTCGGGTCGCCGACCAGGTTCGGGCGGGCGTAATTCCACCAGCCAATATCATTATTCAAGTTAGCCACGTCTCCCGGCGCCGAGAGGTTGAACGGTTGACCGGATCGAAGCTGTACAATGGTGTTCAGTTGCCAATCGCCGAGTAGCCAAGAACCCGGTCCCTGCTTCAGCCACTTCTTCCCCTTGCCAAAGGGCAGCTCCCAAACAGAACTTAACGAGAGGAAGTGAGGAACATCGTAACCGGAGACGGCGTAGTTCCCTTTAAGGTCGTAGAAGTTCTGAATCGCCGAAGAGGAACCTACTCCACTTTCGACTCCGTACCAACCGCTGCTTCCATTGTCCAAAGCTTTTGACCAGGTATAGGAGAGCAAGAACTCGACACCGTCCGCAAAACGTCGTTCCAATCTGAACTGGAGAGCATTGTAGTTCCCTATCCCTAGATCGGTCTCGTACCAAGGTGTTGTTATGTAAGGAAATGGCCGTTGTTGCAGCCGCTCTTCCGGAGTCCCTGGTCCGGCTTCCATGGGGGTATTGGCCACTCCAGTCAACGGTACCCTGTCGTTATGACTCCCGACATATCCAATGGTTGCAGACAGGTTCGCCGTGACCTGGTGCTGGATTTCCAGGTTCCACTGGTGAGAGCGGGGATTTCTCCGCTGCGGGTCGTAATACCAGCTCAGTGAACTCCACGGATCAGGATCGGGAAGAACAGAAGTAATCGTCTCCTGGGTGTCCTCAATGAAGGTTGGAGGTTCACCAAGGCCGTTGTAACTGTACAACTTGGAAAAGGCCCCATTGTTCGGCCAGGTGTTGATGGCAGCCTTCCATTCCTGGTTGACCCCGGTAAGGGTGTCATAGTTCAGACCGTATCCTCCCCGAACCACGGTCTTCCCGGTTATACTCCAGGCTACTCCAATTCGAGGGCCGAAATCCGTCCACTCCGGATTAGGCCCCCAGCTCTTTCCATTGGGTGACAAACGGATGTGGTCGCCATGGGGAATGCTGCTGAGTGTCCCGTCTCCGGGGATGCAGGGGGCATTCCCAGCCTGGGAGCAAGGAGGGGGGAGCACATCGTCGCCGATGAGCCACTCGCCTGTCTTCATGTCATACCCTCCGCTGGTTCCATTGATGACGTTGTATTGATTCCTGTGGTCGAATCGGAGTCCCAGATTAACCGTCAGCCTGGGGCTGACTTTCCACGTATCCTGGAAATACGCCGCCCAGGAAACTACCCGCGCATTGAAGGCAGACTCCCCGTTGAGATCACCTTCTGTCGGCAATCCCAGGAGCGCAGAAGCCAATGAAGCTCCAGTCGTCCCCACCTGTTGAGGGTCCCCCGTCACATCGTCGGTGAACGTATAGTTAGACCAGGACCCGGTTTGACTGTCGGTTCCTTGCCTGATGTATTGGAATCCCGTCCGGAAGTTGTGACTGCCTTTCAACCAGCTGAGGTTTGCGGCAAAATAATCGACAGGATTGTCAAGGGTTTGAGCAATATAAATTCCGTCGCCGCCCCATGGCGGACTCAAGCTGAAGGTAGTGGTGCCTGGGAAACCAAGGGCCTTCTGGGGTTCAAAGCCGGCTTTGGGATTGGTGCCCGATTCCAGTCTCCTCCGCATGAAACCATACCGCCCATCCACGACAAGAGAAGGGGAAAAGATGTGAGTCCAACCCAACCCGAGGTTCTTGGTCGGGTAATTCCCGAAGTTTGTGACCTGGTTGGTGTCGGGGTTTGTCATGACATAGTCAAGAAACGTGTAACGAAACCACAGGCTGTCCTTGGACCCTATACTGTGATCGATCCTAATATTGTATTGGTTTGCATTATTCCCTATGGGGTTGCTGTTGATGGCATTGTAGTCTGGGTCCCCGGATAAGTTGGGTCGATCAAAATAGGTCTGAATGAACTTCAGCGTTGTTGGCGAAATTCGATCGGAAGGAACGATATTGTTCGGAAACGGGTCGCGAATGAAGGAATCAGGGTTATTCGGGTCTGGCCGAGTCGTAGCGGGGTCGAAGATTTGTCGGCCAACGATGGAATCAGAGAAATCCCCCGTGAGCTCTTTGTCGGTAGGAACATAATATCGCGACTGACTGGCTTCGCTGTAGCGCCATCCGTCGTAACCAAACAGGAAGAAGGTTTTGTTGGTTCCATTGTAGACTTTCGGGATCCGCACTGGTCCCCCGATTGTTGCCCCAAATTGGTTTTGTCGGAAGGGTGCCGGGGACGACCTGAATTCGTCTTTAAAGGGGTCTCGCGCATCGAGGGCATCATTGCGCACAAATTCCCAAATACTCCCATGAAGGTTATTAGTGCCACTTTTGGAAATCAGGTTTACGACGCCTCCCAGAACACCGCCGAATTCCGCCGCGTCATTATGGGACTGGACTTTGAATTCTCTGATGGCATCAATGCTGGGGGGAATGGCGTAGACGCTGCTAGAGAGATCCGTGTTGGGGATTCCATCCAACAGGTACAGATTGGAACGATTCCACTGTCCCTGAACAGAAGGTTGGGCAAAGGCAACGGTGGGGGGCGCGGCCATGGAGAGATCTGTAATGCCGGCGACGTTGGCGCTTTGCGACGTGCTGACCGGCGTCGCCCCCGGAGAAAGCGTGAGTAACTGTGTAAAGTTGCGTCCATTCAACGGCAGTTCCTGAATGACATGGGCGGGGATGACTGTGCCAAGCTCAGAGTTTGACTGCTGAAGCAATTCCCTGGTTCCGGTCACCTCGATCGTGTTGGTTATTTCTCCCACCTCCAGAAGGAAATCGATGCGCGCCACTTGCTGAACAACGAGTTTCACATTGGATCGGCTGGCCGTTTTGAACCCGGCTTTTTGCGCCAGGACTGTGTAGTCCCCTGGCTGCAACAACGGAACCGTGTAGTAACCCTCGTCGTTGGAAGAGGTACTTCTCTTCATTCCGGTCTCGAGGTTGACGACTGAGACCTCCGTTCCCGGAATGATCGAGCCGCTAGGGTCTGTAATCCGTCCAGTAATCTCCGCAGTCTGTGCCAGTGCCGCCGGCCCGAAGGCGCAAACCAAGGCGGCTAGGAGCATGAAAGGAAACCAGAATTGACGATTCATTTTCCCCTCCTGATTTACCAAAGGGAATCTGTAAAAGGCTCTGCGAAAGCCTTCCCGACACCTTCTCCTTAATTGCTGGATATGGAGACTCTCTACGATGTTCTCAGCGGAGCCTTCTGGCTTGGCGGTCCCTCGCTGGCATCGCCCGTTTCTTGAGAAGTGCTTTACTGATATTTCTCTGACTTCAGTCAATAATCAATGCGGGCTGACTGAGCAACGCGATCTCATTAGAGTTATAGGACCGCCCAACAATCCTGAAATTCAGTTTGAGTCTATCCTTCGCGGAGCCGGGAAATCTAGGAGGATTGAAGCATTCTTTCTGGGGAAAGTACCATCCCCAGGATTTGATTACTTAGGTTGGTGATCAGGCGAATTCGCCCTGTCAACTGGGATTAATATTACGGGTGAATTTGAACTCATCAATTATGGTTGGCTTCAAATCAGGAACAAGTTCTTTTGTCAGGAGATGAAGATCCATTCTGTCCCCCAATCACTTCGCCATCAACTGAAACTCCCAAATCGAAGGGCTGTCGGTCGCCTTGAGTATGTTCAGCCGCACGAACCTGGCAGTCACAGGCCGGAATGACCGGCTCAGTTTCTTCCCTATCGTCGTGCCCCGGGCAAGCACCCTCCAGTTGTCGCCGTCCCGATACTGCAGCTCGAACTCTCGCACCCGATCGTATTCTTCGCTGATGAACGCACGGTCAAACGTGGTCGGCGCACCCAGATCCACCTCGAGCCACGCCTGCCGGACTCCGACGCCCGCCTGCCAACGGGTCAGGAAATCGTCGTCCACCGTGTATTGCGGAACGCAGCAATAGTCGGGGGTGTCTTCGCCGGAGCTCGATGCTGTTACCTGCTTATGCATCGTGAGCGACAAGTAGCATCTGACGGGCTCGACTTGCGACGCCGGCTTGTCTAGCTTGAGAGCAATGATCGTGTCGATTGGGTCCCTCTCCTTTTCCGGCACGAAGACTTCGATCCCGCTCTCGCCCTGCCTGATATCCACGGCGCCGCCAGTCAAAGGTCTGGACGAGACGATTCTCGCGCCAATCGCTGGCAACCTAAGAACGTCATCCGGCCAGTCGAGAATGTGCAGATAGATCATTTCGTCCTTGTAGGTGCTTCCCCCGCGTGAGCCCATCACGAAGGGTCCACCACGCGTGCCATAAATCGCCTTGCCGTAGTGCCCCAGCCACCGTCCGATCTCCGTGAGCCGCTGGACCTGCCTGGGCTCGATCTCGCCCGTGGGCATCGGCCCGACATTCAACAGCAGGTTGCCGTCACCGCAGACGCATCGCACCAGGGTCTGCACGCATTCCTGCACTGACTTCAGCTTGTCGTCTGGCTTGTAGGACCATTGCTCGCCAATCGTAATGCAGCTCTCCCACGGCCGTGCGCTCTGGAATTTTCCAACTTCCTGTTCCGGCGTGTCAAAGTCGCCCAGCAGTCCTCCGCGGTTGTTAATCAGTGCGTGTGGCTGAAGCTGACGGATGATTCGGAACATCTGCGGCGAATCCCAGAGCGGGTACTGCTCCGGCAGCGAGTCGAACCAGATAATGTCCACTTTGCCATAATTCGTGCACAATTCGCGAATCTGACCGTGCATATACTCGACGTAGCGCTGGTGGTAAGCAGTGCGAAAGTCAGGGTGGTGCAGGTCCGGGGGAGCATAATAGAACCCAAGCCCCATCTCGCACTCGTGGCAGGAATTCGCCAGCTCCGCGGTAACGTCCCGCTTGAAGGGCGTGTTTGTGATCTTGTAGTCGGTGAGTTTGGAGTCGAACTCGCAAAATCCGTCGCCGTGCTTGGTGGTGAAGACGATGTAGCCTGCCCCCATAGCCTTGGCGATGCGGACCCACTCGCGCGCGTCGAACTTCGTGGGGTTGAACTGCTTGTAAAGGTTGTCGTATTCTTCGACCGGGATGGTCTCCGACGTACCGTAGAAGTCCGCCGGCCTTTCGGCGCGCGAGCACGTTATTTCAGTCCCCTTCAGGCTGACTGGTCCCCAGTGGACAAACATGCCCAGTTTTGCATCGCGCCACCACTGCACATTCTCGGGCTTGGACTGCGCACGTCCGTCGGCAACCCACAGCACAGCCACCAGCAGACTGATAATGACAGTAGCCGGACCGGGACTGTGCACCATTTTTTGGCTCTCAACCCATCCCCATTGGTGCTTCCGCGATTTACGGTTGGTCACTGGTCCTCCACTCCTTCTTGCAAAAGCACTTGCTCCGGATTTGGATCAAACCACAATTAACAAAACCAAATAATTCTGAAAGGCGTTTTCAATTTTTTCTTCATGGAGGCAGGAAATCTAGGAGGATTGAACGATTCTTTCTAAGGAAAGTACCATTCCTGGGGTGTGATTATGGGCTGCCGACCCGGCGAATTCGGCCCATTACCATTGATCAGCACAGGCGTTGGGATTGCCGGCCTTCAACCTCGATGCGTGCCGGTGACGTCTGGCCAGAATTGGACCCGAGAAGAAGGTCACCGTATCCTCGCAAGCGACGATGTATTATGCCGGCCGGGTTTTTCGGCTGTGGAGCTTCTTGAATTGTTGACGGCGGAGGCTGTCTAGCATAACGGCCAGGAAGATAATGGAAGCCGTGATAAGCGGGTAGATGTATGGGTCGGCGTTGAGGATCACTAATCCGTTTTCGACGGCCTGGATCAGGATCGCGCCAAGGATCGTTCCCGGAAAAACCTTGCCTCTTCCTCCGAACAAACTGGTCCCACCTAACACGGCCGCAGCCACAGCAGCAAATTCGCGCTGATTGCCGAAAGTCGGAGAGACAGCGCCCAGTTGGGCGACAGAGACGATCCCCCCGACGGCTGCCAGGAGGCCACTGACGATGTATACGGAAGCTTGGATTCTGTACACAGGGATCCCGGCTTTGATACCACTGGCTAGATCATTTCCCACGGCATAAACCTGCCGCCCATAAGCTGTTCGGGTCAACAGGAGATGGGATAGGACAAGCACAGCGGCCAATACGAGTATTGGAAAAGGTATCCCGATTGGTCGAGCGCTGCCGATGTGGAGAAAGGTTTCCGGAAGATTCATGGCCCGGGTCTGGGAAATCATCAGGGCCAGACCCCTCCCTACATAAAGTGTCGCCAGCGTGACAACAAACGCCAGGATTTTGAGGCGAGTAATGAAAAACGCATTGACACTGCCGAAGACTACGCCAATCACCATTATGGCCATCATGACCAGGGGCAAAGGTGAGCCGCCCAGTACCATTTTGCCGGCGACCACGGCGGATAGAAACATGATGGCTCCGACCGAGAGATCGATTCCCCCGGTCAGCAGCACAAAGGTCATCCCAATGGCTACTATGGCTGCCGAGGAGGACTGAATCAAGATGTTAACCAGATTGGCAATCTCCAGGAATTTTGGAGAGAGTACCCCAAAGAACAAAAAGACAGCACATCCAAGGAGCCACGAGGAATTGGCCAGAAACCGCATCAGAATCTTATCTGAGAAAGAGGTCAAATGAATTCCTTGCTTGCCGTCCTAATATCTGCTCAATCCTTAAGCACCCGATGGACTCGTAGAAAAGCGCACTAAGCTGTAGTTTTTGAGCCGGACCCCTGCCTTAGTGCGGACCTGAGAATGGCCTCACGGTCGAACTGGTCTCGCATGATGCAAGCCGTAATCTCTCCCTGGCACATCACCAATATCCGATCACACAGACCCATCAGCTCCTCAATTTCAGAGGAAATGACCAGGAGAGCGGTTCCCTTTGCAGCCAACTGATTGATAATCTTGTAGACTTCATAACGGGTTCCCACGTCGATTCCCCGAGTCGGCTCATCCAGCAGAAACACGGCAGGATTCTCCACCAACCATTTTCCAAGGACGACCTTTTGCTGATTTCCTCCGCTCAGGGATTTAACTGCCAAGCCGCGTAGGATTGAAGTATCCACCCTCACTTGTTTTGCCGTAGCAGTCACCTTCTCCGATAAAGCTGCATCTCGAATCAGTCGCAAGGGACCACGGATATAAGAAGGAGCCTGAACCAGTCCCAGGTTGCGATCTACATCCCATTCCATTAGGAGACCCTCTTCCCGGCGGTTCTCCGTGAGAAACGCGATTCCCTGTCGAACACACTCCTTGGGCGTGTGGGGAGATAGAGGTCTCCCGTTCCGAAGGATTGTTCCGCGCGTATGAGTCTCGAGGCCAAACACAATCCGGGCCAGTTCCGACCGGCCTGACCCCATCAGGCCTGCAACCCCCAGGACCTCTCCTTTGTGTAACTGGAAACTGACATTTTCGACGATCCCGGGCTGGCTAACCTCCTTCAATTCGAGTGCCACTTCCCGGGATGGGACTGAAGATCGAGCGGGGTACAACTTCTCGATCTGGCGCCCGACCATAAGTGTGACGAGTCGGCCGACATCGAACTGAGATTTGGGTCCGCGGCCCACGACCTCTCCATCACGAAGAACCAGGATTTGATCTGCCAAACGAAGAACATCGTCGAGCAAATGGGAAATATAGATGACGGAACGTCCCTCGGACCGAAGCCGCTCGATGATGCCGAAAAGGTGTGCACTTTCGCGTGCCGACAACGACGTGGTCGGTTCGTCAAAAATGATGAGACGGGCATCGACACTCAGCGCCTTGGCAATCTCCACCAGCTGCCTTTCACCCGGCGAGAGCCGTTCCACCAAGGTCGTGGAATCGACTGGGAGCTGTACCAAATCAAGAAGACGGGATGTCGCTTGCCGAAGTCGGCTCCGATCGATCACCGGAATCCCTGCGATCGTTCGTCGGGGAAAAGAGGTGATAAAAAGGTTCTCGCCGATACTCAGATTTGTAAAAAGGTTGAGTTCCTGGTGAATGAAGGCAATTCTTCGTGCTGATGCTTCTGCAGGATTTCTAGGAAGATAACTTTCCCCCAAGAGTGTCATTTGACCGGTTTCGGCTGCCAACACTCCCCCTAGGATGTTCATCAGTGTCGACTTGCCTGCACCGTTTTCCCCCACAAGTCCCAAGACCTGGCCAGCCTCCAGGGTGAACCCCACGTCCTGCAGGGCCGTTGTACCATGAAAATGCTTTGAAATAGATTCACATTCGAATAGGTTCAAGTGACAGTCCCTTATGAAGGCTCAGACGCGTTAAGAAATTTGTCTCCTTGGGCTGGACTCTTTCATGAAAATGCGGTCTTAATGTGGGAGCAGCGCTCCTGCGCGGCGACCTCCTGGTTTAGATGGGTCGCCGCTCGGAGATCGGCTCCCACACTCATCCCCCCCAGCCGCCATTTTCATCCTCCGTGGTGACCTGAGAAAGTCATGGGGCACTTTTATGAAAATGTGCTCCGTAAGAGCACTTGAAAATAGCCCAGCGCTTCAGCGCTGGGAACCCGGTCACAAAGGGGAGCAAGTCCCGTAGGGACGAATGAAAGAGGTAGGGAGAGGATTCGGCCGTCCCTACGGGACTTAACCTCGACGACCTGTCGACCCAGCGCTGAAGCGCTGGGCTATTCTCAATCGACCTCTCCGAGGTCGACAAGTCATTCTCGTTGACCGTAGCGACCGCGGCCCCGACGAAGCGGGGCCCTCCATCATTTTCATGAACCGTGGTGAACTTGAAAAGGTCATGGCGCACTCTCATGTTGAACTCACCTTTCGCCCTATTCCTGTCGGGACCTGACCGCATCAATCACAGCCGCCATTAGAATGACTCCCCCCTTAACCATCAAAACCATGAAGTTGGAAAGACCGAGCAGGTTTAGACTATTGTCCAGTAAGGTGATGAAAAGCACTCCGAAAACGGTCCATGAAATTCTTCCTTTTCCCCCGAATAGGCTGGTTCCGCCGATCACAGCCGCCCCGATGACATCAAGGAATATCCGCTGCCCAAGCACAGGCGAGGCCGTCTCGAGCCGGCCCGTATACAGAATGGACGCTGTCGAGGCACAGACACCACTGACCAGGTAAGAGCAAATAATGACAGCATTGACGGGAACTCCCGAAACCTCTGCCGCCTTTGCGTTGAGACCGGTGGCGTATAGCCAGCGTCCCAACAAGCTACGGCTTAATACTAGATGAGCGACAGAAGCCAGGGCGGCTGTCACCAGCAGGGAGAGTGGTATCCCAAGCCAGTTCCCTTTGCCAAGAGCCGTAAAACTGGCCGGTAGATTGCGAATGTTCTGTGAATGGGTTAGCCAAATGGCAAAACCTCCGAAGAACATCATCACCGTAAGAGTGACAATAAACGGCGGCATGGCCAACCGAGTAATGGTAATGCCGCTCAAAAGGCCCAGGATTACTCCGACCGAAACCATTGCCAGAACTCCCAGCGGGACCGCCCAAGGCGTTCCTGCCAGGACGCCGTCTTGTTTATTCATCAGGATTCCGCCCACGACGCTTGACAGTGCAATAATCGATGTAACGGATAAGTCGATGCCACCCCCGATCAAGACATAGGTCTGTCCTATTCCCACAACCAGGAGAGGAAGCATATTGGAAAAGACATTCCTCAAATTCCCGTAGGAGGCCAATCCGGGAACGAAGGGAACCAACAGGAGGAAATAGCCCAGGCACAAGAATAGGACCAGTGACTCCGATAGCAGCAGACGCTTCCAGATTGGACGCTGGCAACGATGAAGCAGATTCGATGATTCGGCGGGAGCATCTCTTCTCAGCGGATTGGACCTCTCAAAAGAAAAGGTGCTTGTGTCATAATCGGTCAGGAGCTGTGGAAAAACACCAGCGGAGGTTTGAACGTGCCCCGGCAGGGACGCGGCGCTCCGCGTCCGGCTTGGGTTTCCGATTGCGGATGCGCGGCAACGCGTCCCTGCCTTTGATTTTTCACAGCTTCTCGGTTTTGTGGAGTCTCACTGAGAGACCTGTCGGTACTTGAATCGCAGCAGAAACTGCCTACCTCCTGCCCTTTGCGCCCCACATGCGTGCCGCTGCTTCTTTCAGGTTTCCCTGGTGAATGACGAACCCGGGATCAAGGATAGTCTCAGGCACTGTCTTTCCAATCTTCAAATCCAAAATGGCCTGGACCGCCGAAGCGCTTTCAAAGTATGCATCCTGAACTCCATCAGCATCCAGGTATCCGTCCTCCAGCATCTGGTATGCCGTCGCATCTCCGTCGAAGCCGCCCAAAATAACATGTCCTTCCTCTCCGATCTTCTTGTATTTGCCGGCGCTCTTGAGCGCAGATACCACCGAGGGCAGCAATAGGTCGGAGGAGGCAAAAATGAAGTTGATGTCGGGATGGGCCTGGAGCGCATTAGTAACTCCGGCTAAGGCTTTTTCCTGGTTCCATTCGGTGGGCACCCGTGATACCACTTCAATAGTGTCGGCACCCGCCTTTACCGCGTCCTCAAAGCCGTCACGGCGTCCCAGGGAATTCACATCCCCCAGGTCGCCAACGAGGATCAGCGCCTTGAATTTCCTCCCGGCTCTCTTGGCCACAGACACCATACAGTCAACTGTGGCCTTGGCAATCGCATAGTTGTCTGCAACCACCGTCACAGACTTGGCTTCACTCCTGGCCGGTGGCCGATTGTATAGGACGATGGGGATACCGGCCTGATTGGCCACCTTGATCATCGACACAATGGTCTGAGCATCCTTGGGGACGACAATAATTCCATCAACTCTCCGCGCAATGAAGTTTTGAACCTGCTCGAACTGCCGGTTGGCATCGCCGTCGGCGATGGCTTCGACCATGGTCGCCCCTCTTTTCAGCAGGTTACTCTTGATCGCATCATAACTGAGAACCCAGTACTCAGTTTGCAGGGTCTCGAAAGCCACTCCAATGGTCAGGGAAGGCCCGGCCTTTTCGCCGGTGGCTTTGCCGCAGGCAATGGGCAGGAGGCAAACCAGAACAACGTAAGCCAGGCAAGAGCGACAGGCGGAGAAAAGTTGGTTTTGTCGAAGGGCGGTTCCCAATACGGCTCTCCCTTTTTGAGTTGCGTTGTAGTGATCCGGATTAACGATTCCCGGACTTGACAGTGAATTCCGACCTGCAACGAGCGGGTCCGCTTCAGCCTTGGTGATGATAGACATCCCAGCCCAAGTAATTCTCAAACGCTTCGAACAGAATGCCGGCCGTCCGGGAAGCATTCATGGCTGCATGGTGCTCGAACCCGTTCTTGCAGATGTGCTTCATGAGCCTTTGCAGGCCCGGGATTCTCACTACCGCGCGGCTCCCAAATGTGGACAATGGGTCGTCAGTAAACTCGCCTTCTCCCACATAGCCCCGTATACACCCAGCGATGTCGTCAGTGCTGATCCTTGCAAACGTTACAGGACCCGCAGGAGTCCGGCCAGCTACGGCCCCATAAGTGTTCGACTCGCCCAATAGGGTACCAAGGATCTCGGCCGTGCTGATGGTGATGTCCGGGAGAAACGCTTTTGCCCAATTTCCACAGTGGAAGAAAACGCACTTGTCTTGATCATCTCCATAGTTGTTGTTCCAATCCACCAGAGCACTGGGAGTATTTGAGGCTAACTGCAACGCATACATGGCTGCAACTCCCGTGATGTCCACCTCACAAGCACTGGGCATCAGATTCTGGCTCATCATACTCATGATCGTGCAAACGTTCACGCCGTAGTTCTTCTGGACGGATGTCCAGCATTGAATCGCTGTGGCGTCCAAATTGTATTGCTCCATCCAGTCAGACAGGACTATTGCCAGCTTCGCCATTAGCCGCAAAGAGGGAGAAGGAACCTGGTCAGTTCTGGCGTAGGTTTGAATCTCCTCAAGCCGTTTTCGCAAACGAGGCTCGTCTTCTGCTATTCTTTGGGCCGCTCCAAATATCTCAGAAAGGTCGATGGTGCAGACGGTGATGCCACTGGCTTCCAGGAGTTTCTCGCTGAAGCGCGTGGTATTGAAAGCATTGGGACGGGCTCCAACCGCCCCCAACCGGGCATGGCGTATCCCCTTGACGACCCGGCAAACCCTGACAAAACGATTCAAATCCTCCCGGAAGGCGGGGCTGGAAGGATGCACCGTGTGGAGTTCCGTAAGAGTATAAGGAAAGCCGTACTGGCGCAAATTGTTGCAAACCGAGATCTTCCCGCAGAAAGCATCGCGCCGCCGTTCGACCGAGAATTGGTTCAAGTCATCCGGGTAAGCCTGCACCAGGATTGGGACTTTGAGTCCCGCGAGTTTCAGGGTGTCGGCAACTCCCCGTTCGTCGCCGAAATTGGGCAACGTCACCAGCACCCCGTCAATTCGATCCCGGTTTGAGCGGAACAACTCGCCGCAGCGTTGAGCATGCCTCCAGGTCTCGACTGCCCCCAGCTTTGTGTCGGTCTCTTCCAGGAGAACAGCGTCAATCCCGAGTTCCTTAAATAGATTCTGAATGTCCTGGCGGGCCTCCGTAACAAGACGATCCGGGAAAAAATCCCGGTTGCCAATGATGACAGCCAGTGTGGGGTGAGACATCGCTTCCTCCTCTGTCAACCCGAATAGCGGTCCTGTTCCAGGCGGAGTTCATAAACTAAATTCTTTTTCATGGGTTCTACCATATCAATGCTGACCAAACCTCCCTTGGGAATGGGCTGTAATACCCTGCACCCGTTGGCCAACCCGATCGGCAGCAAATTGTGGGCCACTGCTTCATCATAGACCATGCATCCCGCATAGTGAGTTCGGCCTCCTATGCCCTCCAATAATTCTCCCGGACTGAGCGCTCTCTTGGCGATGGTTGTGACCTCCGCCGAGAGGTGGTCGAGGGGTTGCATGGTCGGCCGGCTATAAAGGGAAACAAGCGCGGCAGTCAGAGGCACTTCCATACTGCACAGATGATAGGGGCGAAACAACTGGTAGACCGGACCAGGGCCCATATCGCGCAAAACCAGGCATTGTTTCAACCGGGGATGGTCAGTCGTCACTGTGAGGAAAACTCCTGGAGCCACAGCGCCCACTGCGTAGTCGACGATACCTTTCCGGTTCAGGATGCCGCCGTCTTCCTTCAGCCTGAAAACGCTCTTTAATTCTGGAACTGAGGTGCGAGGCCCATGCATGTTGGGAACATCCGGCACCAGTCCTGTTGCATTGGCAAAGCATGCCATTTCGATCATAGTCTTGGAGCCATCAACGAATTCCACCAGCATTGCGGGATTTAAATCGCGCCGACGCGCCTCAGTTTCCAGGCTTTCCGGGGTGGCATCCCGGTCCAGCGGGTTGTTCTTTCCCTTCCCTGCCGCCACCACCTCCAAACCCAGGGCCCGGGCAAACGAGTAGAGTTCCATTAAAGCGGTAGGTTCGTCACCCGCCGCCAGCGTAT